>NZ_CP027762.1:600000-782500 GCF_003852315.1 Pseudomonas sp. LBUM920 | reverse complement strand
GGAAAGGCAAACTGCGACGCTTCATGGCTGGCCCGTTGCGGCCAGCGCTGGGTGATCGCCTTGCGACGGGTATAGAAACGCACCCCATCCGGCCCATAGGCATGCAAGTCGCCAAACAGCGAGCGCTTCCAGCCGCCGAAGCTGTGATAAGCCACTGGCACCGGCAGCGGGACGTTCACCCCGACCATGCCCACTTCAATCTCGTCACAGAACAGGCGCGCCGCCTCCCCGTCACGGGTAAAGATGCAAGTGCCATTACCGTATTCGTGATCATTGATCAGTTGCATCGCCGCTTCCAGGCTATCCACCCGAACGACACACAGCACCGGTCCGAAGATCTCTTCTTTATAGATGCGCATCTCAGGGGTCACACGATCAAACAGGCTGCCGCCCAGGAAGAAACCTTCCTCATGCCCGGCAACACTTAAACCACGGCCGTCGACCACCAGCTTGGCACCCGCCGACACACCGTCTTCTATATAGCCGCTGACCTTGTCGCGCGCCTGGCCCGTCACCAACGGCCCCATATCCAGGCCGCAGGACGTGCCCGCACCAATCTTCAGCGCTTTAACCTGCGGCACCAGCTTGGCGATCAACGCATCTGCCACCTGATCACCCACGCACACCGCCACCGAGATCGCCATGCAACGCTCCCCGCACGAACCATACGCCGCACCCATCAAGGCACTCACGGCGTTATCCAGGTCTGCATCCGGCATCAGCACCGCGTGGTTCTTCGCCCCGCCCAGCGCTTGCACACGTTTGCCGCGCTTGGTCGCTTCGGAATAAATGTATTCGGCAATGGGCGTCGAGCCCACAAAGCTCAGTGCCTTGACTTCCGGCGCTTCGATCAGCGCATCCACCGCGCCCTTGTCACCGTGCACCACGCTCAACACACCCTTAGGCAGGCCGGCTTCCTGCAGCAACTGCGCGATCAGCAGCGTAGAACTTGGATCACGCTCCGACGGCTTCAGGATGAAACAGTTGCCGCAGACAATGGCCAGCGGGTACATCCACAACGGCACCATCGCCGGGAAGTTGAACGGCGTAATACCAGCCACCACGCCCAACGGCTGGAAATCCGACCAGGCATCAATGTTCGGCCCCACGTTACGGCTGTACTCGCCCTTGAGAATCTCCGGCGCCGAGCACGCGTACTCGACGTTCTCGATCCCGCGCTTCAATTCACCCGCCGCGTCCTCCAGCGTCTTGCCATGCTCCTCGCTGATCAACTGAGAGATGCGTGCTTCGTTCTGCTCCAGCAATTGCTTGAAACGAAACATCACCTGGGCACGTTTGGCCGGCGGGGTATTGCGCCAGGCCGGGAACGCGGCCTTGGCCGAGTCGATCGCCTGTTGAATGGTTTCACGACTCGCCAGCGGCACTTGGTGAATCACCTGGCCGGTAGACGGGTTATATACGTCGGCACTCCGGCCGCTGTCATTGACCAACTCACCGTTGATCAAATGCTGGATAAGGCTCATGCAGGGCTCCTGAAAAGGTGTTCTATATAGAAGGAGAAATCAGTCGATCTTGTTCAGCACTTCGCCGACCGCGTCAAACAGGCGATCCAGGTCCTGCGGCTTGCTGTTGAAGGTTGGCCCGAACTGCAGGGTGTCGCCGCCAAAACGCACGTAGAAGCCGGCTTTCCACAAGGCCATGCCGGCCTCGAATGGACGCACGATGGCATCACCGTCACGCGGAGCAATCTGGATCGCGCCGGCCAGGCCGTAGTTACGAATATCGATCACGTTCTTGCTGCCCTTCAAACCGTGCAGCGCATTCTCAAAGTGTGGCGCGACTTCGGCCACGCTCTGCACCAGGTTTTCCTTCTGCAGCAAGTCCAATGCCGCCAGGCCAGCCGCGCACGCCACTGGGTGCGCCGAGTAGGTATAGCCGTGGGGGAATTCCACGGCGTACTCCGGCGTCGCCTGGTTCATGAAGGTCTGATAGATCTCGCTGCTGGCAATCACCGCGCCCATCGGGATCGCGCCGTTGGTGACTTGCTTGGCGATGCACATCAGGTCCGGGGTCACGCCGAAGCTGTCGGCGCCGAACATCGAGCCGGTACGGCCGAAACCGGTGATCACTTCGTCGAACACCAACAGGATGTTGTGCTGATCGCAGATCTCACGCAGGCGCTTGAGGTAACCCTGTGGCGGCACCAGCACGCCAGCGGAGCCGGCCATCGGCTCAACAAACACGGCGGCAATGTTCGACGCGTCGTGCAGCTCGATCAACTTGAGCAGCTCATCGGCCAAGGCAATACCACCCTGCTCCGGCATGCCACGAGAAAACGCATTGCTCGCCAGCAAGGTGTGAGGCAGGTGATCCACATCCATCAAGCCCTGACCAAACAGCTTCCGGTTACCGTTGACGCCCCCCAGGCTAGTGCCGGCGATGTTGACACCGTGGTAGCCACGGGCGCGGCCAATCATTTTGGTCTTGGTCGCCTGCCCCTTCAGCCGCCAGTAGGCGCGCACCATCTTCACCGCGGTATCGGCGCACTCGGAGCCAGAGTCCGTGAAAAACACGTGATTCAGATTGCCCGGCGTCAGGTCGGTGATCTTTTCTGCCAGCTGGAACGACAGCGGATGGCCGTACTGGAAGCCCGGGGAGTAGTCCAGGGTGCCCAATTGCTTGGCGACCGCTTCCTGGATTTCCTTGCGGGTGTGCCCGGCGCCGCAGGTCCACAGGCCCGACAACGAGTCGTACACCTTGCGGCCCTTGTCATCGGTCAACCAGCTGCCTTCGGCGGCCACGATCAGGCGCGGGTCACGCTGGAAGTTACGGTTGGCGGTGTAGGGCATCCAGTGCGCATCCAACTTCAATTGGCTGGCCAGGGACGTCGGGGCGTTTTCGGGCATGTTCATCAGCAAAACCTCGCAGGGCAAAAGGCAGCGTCGGGATTGAAAAGCGTTCTTGCAGCTAAATTGCCACGGGGATAAAGTCGGTGAAATTCAACTCTTCTAACCTTCAGTCAGGCCTTCACTAAACTATGAGCAGCCGCCGCCCCGACCCTCTGGCCCAAGTCAGTGACTTCGATATCCGCCTGTTGCGCATCTTTCGCAGCGTGGTGGAGTGCGGCGGCTTCTCGGCAGCAGAAACCGTGCTCGGCATTGGCCGCTCGGCCATCAGCCAGCAGATGAGCGACCTCGAACAGCGCCTGGGATTGCGTCTGTGCCAACGCGGGCGTGCCGGTTTCTCGCTTACCGAAGAAGGCCGCGAGGTCTACCAATCGGCCCTGCAGCTATTAAGTGCCCTGGAAAGCTTTCGCACTGAGGTCAACGGCCTGCACCAGCATTTGCGCGGCGAGCTGATCATCGGCCTCACCGACAACCTCGTCACCCTGCCCCACATGCGCATCACTCACGCGTTGGCACAGTTGAAGGAGCGTGGCCCGGACGTGCAGATACAAATCCGCATGATCGCCCCCAATGAAGTCGAGCAAGGCGTACTCGACGGCCGCCTGCATGTCGGCGTTGTCCCCCAGGCCAGCGCGCTGTCGGGCCTGGAATACCAGCCGCTCTACAGCGAACGGTCGCTGCTCTATTGCGCGGTTGGCCACCCGCTGTTCTATGCCGACAACAAACAACTGGACGACGCCCGCCTCGACAGCCAGGACGCCATCGCCCCCACCTTCCGCTTGCCCGCCGAGATCCAGGCGCATTACCAGGCACTCAACTGCACCGCCAGCGCCTCGGACCGCGAAGGCATGGCGTTCCTGATCCTCACGGGCCGCTACATTGGTTACCTGCCTGACCACTACGCCAGCCTGTGGGTGCAACAAGGCCGACTGCGCGCGCTGAAACCGACTACACGTTTTTACGATTTGAGCCTCGCATCGGTCACGCGCAAGGGCCGTCGCCCTCATTTGGTGCTGGAAAGCTTTCTCGAGAGTCTGGCGGCAACGCGCTAGCTCGGGCCTTTCGCCAAAAGCTGAGCAACTGGACAGCTTTTTGCAAGGCACAAGGACCTTGAACCGTCCGCCCTGAGTTTGCCCGCCATGCCACCAGAAACCTCCAGCCCCAGCGACCTGATCTACGGCCTCAACGACCGCCCGAAACCCATCCCGGCAATACTGGCCGCCGCGCAACACGTGCTGGCGGCCTTCGTCGGCATTATCACGCCGCCCTTGATTATTGGCTCTACGCTGGGCCTCACCGCCCATTTGCCCTACTTGATCAGCATGGCGTTGATGGTCTCCGGCGTCGGCACCTTCATTCAAGCACGCAGACCCTTTGGCATCGGCGCCGGGATGATCTGCCTGCAAGGCACCAGCTTTGCGTTTCTCGGCGCGGTGTTGTCGGCAGGCTTTCTGGTCAAGCAACGCGGTGGTAGCCCGGAAGACATCATGGCAATGATCTTCGGCGTGTGCTTTTTCGGCGCGGCGGTACAGATCGTGTTGAGCCGCTTTATCGGCCAACTGCGCCGAGTGATCACGCCCCTGGTCACCGGGATTGTGATCACGCTGATCGGCATCAGCCTGATCAAGGTGGGCATCACCGACCTCGGCGGCGGTTTTAACGCGCCCGACTTCGGCGCTCCGGTGAACCTGGCGTTGGGCGTGTTCGTGGTGCTGACGATCATTTTGCTCAACCGCTCCAACACCCCGTGGGTTCGCCTTTCGGCGATCATCATCGGCTTGGCCCTCGGCAGCCTGGCCGCCTGGTTCAGCGGCAAACTGGTACCTCAGGCCCTGCCCGACTTGCCCTTGATCAGCGTGCCAATGCCCTTTCGCTTTGGTTTCAACTTCGACTGGAGCGCTTTTTTGCCCATCGCGCTGATTTATCTGATCAGCAGCATCGAGACCGTCGGTGACCTCACCGCCAATTGCATGATTGCGCGCCAACCCATCAGCGGCCCTTCTTATATAAGCCGACTCAAAGGCGGCGTCTTGGGCGATGGTGTGAGTTGCATGATCGCCGCTACCTTCAGCGCCTTTCCCAACACCACCTTTGCGCAGAACAATGGTGTGATCCAACTCACCGGCGTCGCCAGCCGTTACGTCGGCTTGTACATCGGCGTGCTGCTGTTCTGTCTCGGCTTGTTTCCGTTGATTGGTGCCGTGCTGCAGCAAATTCCCAAGCCGGTATTGGGCGGCGCCACCCTGGTGATGTTCGGCAGCGTGGCCGCTGCCGGGGTGCGCATCCTTGCGCAGGCGCCACTGGACCGGCGCAGCATGCTGATCATCGCCACCTCCTTCGGCGTCGGCCTGGGCATTGCCGCCCAACCGGACCTGTTGCACTTGATGCCGTCCCTGGTGCAAAACCTGTTCGACTCAGCCATCACCAGCGGCGGCCTGACCGCCATCGTGTTGTGCCTGTTGTTACCGGAAACCAAAACGACCTGCGCTGCCGCAAACCACGCGCCGGAAAGCGACACGCTGGAACCGCTTTGACGGTTTTATTGCATCGGGACTTGTCTGAGGCTTGAGGGTGGGTTATCTGTGCACACGTCGTCTCTATCGATCAGCACGGAAACCTCCATGAGCCTCGAAGTTCCTGCCCACAGCAACCACGCCGGTAAACCCGCCAGCCGCATTCGGCAAAAGAACGAACAAGCGATTCTGCAGGCTGCTGAAGACGAGTTCGCGCGCCATGGCTACAAAGGCACCAGCATGAACACCATTGCCTCGAGTGCCGGGCTGCCCAAGGCCAACCTGCATTACTACTTCACCAACAAGCTCGGCCTGTACATCGCGGTGCTCAGCAATATCCTCGAACTGTGGGACAGCACCTTCAACGCGCTGACCGCCGAGGACGACCCGGCCGTGGCGCTCACTCGCTACATCCGCACCAAGATGGAGTTTTCCCGGCGTCACCCACAGGCCTCGCGGATCTTCGCCATGGAAATCATCAGTGGCGGCGAATGCCTCACCGAATATTTCAGCCAGGATTACCGCGCCTGGTTCAGCGGCCGCGCCGCCGTGTTCCAGGCCTGGATCGACGCCGGCAAGATGGACCCCATCGACCCCGTGCACCTGATCTTCCTGCTGTGGGGCAGCACCCAGCACTACGCCGACTTTGCCACCCAGATCTGCCGCGTCACCGGGCGCACCAAGCTGACCAAACAAGACATGGAAGACGCCGGCAGCAACCTGATCCACATCATTCTCAAAGGCTGTGGCATCAAGCCCGCCCTATAAACGAAGCGACTTATGCCTTTCACGCTTACCGGCCTTTGCGAATTTCGTGAAGAAATACGCAAAAGCCGCTTTATTACCCTCGCGACGCCGATCACCAGCGCGCAAGACGCCCAAGCGTTTTTCGAGCAACACAGCGACCTCAACGCCACGCACAACTGCTGGGCCTGGAAACTCGCCGATCAGTACCGCAGCAACGACGATGGCGAGCCCGGCGGAACCGCGGGGCGGCCGATTCTGGCCGCCATCGAAGCCCAAGGCTTTGATCAGGTCGCCGTGCTGGTGATTCGCTGGTACGGCGGCATTCAGCTGGGCACCGGTGGCCTCGCCCGTGCCTATGGCGGCGGCGCGAACAAATGCCTGCAAAATGCCGAGCGCATCGAGCTGATCAGCCGCGTGCCACTGAGCTGCGCCTGCGGCTTTTCGGAGCTGAACCTGGTGAAACTGCGTGTCGCCGAACTGGGTGGGCTGGTGGTGGACGAAACCTTTACCGCCAATGGTGTGGAGCTGCAGCTGGCACTGGGCGAGGCGGCTATCGACACGCTGCAAACCCAACTCGCCGACCTGAGCCGTGGGCGCATCCTGCTGGAGCGCTGAAACTGCCCACATCTACTGTGCACCTGCCTGTGGATAACCTGAGCACATCCGCCTGTAACCCTTCTGTCATAAGGGCTTACGGGCGCCGGTCATTTTTTGATCAGTCTTCACGGGGACAATTTGCGCGATGCCCCACGCCCCCTCAAACAGCAACGTTACCCACAGCACCGCCGTCGCGCCCTGCATCAGCGCGTAGAGCTGCCAGGTCGCGAACAGTGCGCGGCCGGCCGCGTCATAGAGGCCAAACTGGCGCTGCGGGTCGCGAATTCGCAGCACTGCCCACACGCACACAATCGAGCCGAGCAAATTGGCCATCAGTACATGCGCCGGTGCAAACGCCGGCAACGTTCCCGGCAGGTTCAAACCCTGCAATACGCTGTGCACAAACACAAAGCTCCACGGTGTGACAAACGCCGCGGTCACGATCAAGTCATACCAGGCGCTGGCGCGCACCAGTGTTCGGTATTGGGCAGCGGTCCACATATCGGCAAGCTCCTTGAATTAAGAAGCCAGCAGGCTAAAGCCTGGAGTATGCTCCAGGGTCAAGCCCTTTCGAGCCCGCCCCATGCGTATTGGCGAACTAGCCCAGGCCAGCCAGGTCAGCCGCGACACACTGCGTTTCTACGAGCAGCGTGGGTTGATCGCAGCACAACGCAGCGCCAATGGTTACCGCGACTACCCGCCGGACATGGTGCAACTGGTGCTCTACATCAAAACTGCGCAACGCCTGGGCTTCAGCCTGGGCGAGATCGGCAGCAGCGTCGCCGCCCTCTGGCAGGCGCCCGACCCCGACAGCGCTGTCACACAATTGCTGCAAGACAAGCTCAACCTGATCGAAACCCGTATCAGCGAACTCGGCCACCTGCGCCAGGAGTTGCAGCAAAGGCTCGGGCAACGCTGTCCACTGAATCCGTGAACCTCCATTCCAAAGGATGCCTTTCATGTCTACGCCAAAAACCGCACTGATCATCGGCGCCTCGCGCGGGCTGGGCCTTGGCCTGGTCAAACAATTGCTTGAGGACGGCTGGGATGTGACCGCCACCGTGCGCGACCCGAACAAGGCCGATGCGCTCAAAGCCACAGGCCCGGTACACGTCGAGAAGCTGGACATAGACGATCAGCAAGCCGTGATCGCTCTGAGCCAGCGCCTCAAGGACCGCACCTTCGACCTGCTGTTCGTCAACGCCGGCGTCAAAGGCCCCGCCAATCAAGAGCCTGGCCACGCCACCCTGGCGGAAGTCGGCCAGCTGTTCTTCACCAACGCCGTGGCGCCGATCAACCTGGCCCAGCGTTTTGTCGGGCAGATTCGCAAAGACAGCGGCGTGCTGGCCTTCATGAGCTCGGTGCTCGGCAGCGTGACCATTCCCGACGGTGCGGACCTGGCGCTGTACAAGGCCAGCAAGGCTGCCCTCAACTCCATGACCAACAGCTTTATCACCCAACTCGGCGACCACAAGCTCACCGTGCTGTCGCTGCACCCGGGCTGGGTGAAGACGGATATGGGCGGTGAAAACGCGCTCATTGATGTCGACACCAGCGTGCGCGGCCTGATCGATCAGGTAAATGCCTACACGGGCAAGGGCGGCCATCACTTCGTGGACTACAAAGGCGACACCATCGCCTGGTAATACCCCGGTTCTACAGGCGGGAACGGGCCTGCCCGCGAAGACGTCGGCCCAGCCAACATTAATGTTGACTGGCGCACCGCTATCGCGGGCCAGCCCGCTCCCACAGGGGACTGCTTAACTGAACGGCATTGGTGACTCAAGAGCACCTCGCGCCTGCAGCTGGACCGGATCCGGAACTCCACGTAATCTATCGACCTCGCCTTAACCGGCGACCCTGGATCAGCAGACAGGGCAACACTGAGCTGGCAAACCTGAACCCATCATTCAGAGGAGCCGGCCAATGCCTGCGACCCGTATCTGGTTAAAAAACCCCCTCGCGATTTTCACTGCCAATGGCCTCGATGCCCGTGGCGGCCTGGTGCTGCAAGACGGTGTGATCACCGAACTGCTGGGCTGGGGACAAGAGCCTGCCGTGCCCTGCGCACAGGTGTTTGACGCACGCGAACATGTGATCCTGCCGGGGCTGATCAACACCCATCATCACTTCTACCAGACCCTGACCCGCGCCTGGGCACCGGTGGTCAACCAGCCGTTGTTCCCGTGGCTCAAAACCCTCTACCCGGTGTGGGCCCGGCTGACCCCGGAAAAGCTCGCCCTGGCGTCCAAAGTCGCCTTGGCGGAATTGCTGCTCTCAGGCTGCACCACCGCGGCCGATCACCACTACCTGTTTCCTGACGGCCTGGAAAATGCCATCGACGTGCAAGTGCAAAGCGTGCGCGAACTGGGCATGCGCGCCATGCTCACGCGCGGTTCCATGAGCCTGGGCGAAGCCGACGGCGGCCTGCCGCCGCAGCAGACCGTGCAACAAGGCCAAGTGATCCTCGACGACAGCCAACGCCTGATCCGCGCATACCATGAGCGCGGCGACGGCGCGCAAATCCAGATTGCCCTGGCGCCCTGCTCGCCGTTTTCGGTCACCCCGCAAATCATGCAAGCCAGCGCCGAACTGGCCAACAGCCTCGATGTGCGCCTGCACACGCACCTGGCGGAAACCCTCGACGAAGAAGACTTCTGCCTGCAGCGCTTCGGCCTGCGCACCGTGGATTATCTCGACAGCGTCGGCTGGCTCGGCCCACGCACCTGGCTGGCCCATGGCATTCACTTCAACCCGGATGAAATCGCGCGCCTGGGCGCCGCCGGTACCGGCATCTGCCATTGCCCAAGCTCGAACATGCGCCTGGCCTCCGGCATCTGCCCGACCCTGGACCTGCTCGCCGCCGGTGCGCCGATTGGCCTTGGCGTGGACGGCTCCGCGTCCAACGATGCCTCGAACATGATCCTCGAAACCCGCCAGGCCTTGTACATCCAGCGCCTGCGTTACGGCGCGGAAAAGATCACCCCCGAAGGCGTGCTGGGCTGGGCGACCAAAGGCTCGGCGCAATTACTGGGGCGTACGGATATCGGTGAACTGGCCGTGGGCAAACAGGCTGACCTGGCACTGTTCAAGCTTGATGAGCTGCGTTTTTCCGGCAGTCACGATCCGATTTCGGCGTTGCTGCTGTGCGGCGCCGACCGGGCGGATCGGGTGATGATCGGGGGCAAATGGCGGGTGATTGACGGGCAGGTTGAAGGCCTGGATTTGAAAGGTTTGATTGCCGATCACACACAGGCGGCGAAACAGCTGATCGCCGGAACCTAAGCCAGGCATATCAAAATGTGGGAGCTGGCTTGCCTGCGATAGCATCATCTCGGTGCAACTGAAAAACCTGGGTGTCTGCATCGCAGGCACGCCAGCTCCCACAAAACCCAGCTCCCACATTGAGTTCTGCGGTTTCTACAACCCCAACAGCGACAGCATGATAAACGTCGCAAACAACACGAAATGGGTCATCCCTTCGATGGCATTCGTCTCGCCATCGTTGAGGTTGATCGCACTGACAACCAGCGTGATCAACACCATCACGGTTTGCACCGGCGTCATCGCCATCTGGAACGGCTGGCCGGTGTAGAGCGCCATGGCCTCCATCACCGGCACCGTCAAAATCACCGTCGACAACGACGCACCGAGTGCGATGTTGACCACCGACTGCATGCGGTTAGCCAAGGCTGCCCGCAAGGCCGTCAGAATTTCCGGCGCCGCCGAAATAGCCGCCACCACAATCGCCGTGATCACCGGCGGCGCGCCCGTGCCTTCCAGGCCCAGGTCGAGGGTCTTGGACATCACCTCGGCCAGTGCGCCGATCACAACCACGCCAAACACCAATGTGCCAATGGAGAAGGCCAGGCTGATTGGCGGTTCCTGCTGTTCTTCGGGCTGTTTCTTGCGGCGTTTTTCCGGGTAGCTGTAGCTGAAGAAGTAACTGTGCGGCCCCACCTGCATGCGCAAAAACAGGGTGTAAAGCAGCACCATCGCGCCGATGGTGAACGCCGAGTAAATTTTCCAGTCGGCCTGGGGGATGAATTCCGGCACCACCATCGACACGCCCATGGCGGTGAGGATCATCACGCTGTAGCTGCGTGCCGAGTCATCGTTGTAGGACTGTTCGCCATGTTTGATGCCGCCCATCAGCGCAGCCAGGCCGAGGATGCCGTTGATATCGAGCATCACTGCCGAATAAATCGTGTCGCGTACCAAGGTGGGCGATGGCTCGTTGCTCATCATGATCGCCAGGATCACCACCTCCACCAGCACCGCGGCCAGGGTCAGGATCATGGTGCCGTAAGGGTCACCGACCTTTTCCGCCAGTTGCTCGGCGTGGTGGGCAACACGCATCGAGGCCACGACGATGAAGACGATCAACGCCACGCCGCTGAGCAACGCCACCATCTGCCCGCTGTGCAGCATCCAGTGCTCCAACGGGTAGGCGACGATGGCGGCAATCAGCGCCAGCACCATGTATTTTTCTTGCTTGAGGGATGTGAGCATTCCGGGCCTTTTCATGCAGCAAATCAGTCATTGATGGGGTACAGACTGCACCACGCCGCTAACGTTTCGTTACACCTTAGCTCACGTGCCCCTTGCACGAATAAAACCAATACTCTCCTGCTGGTCAGGTTTTGCCGATTATTTCGGCCATGGCCTGTAGAATGCCGCCATTGCACCTGATGAGAATTTAGAAAATGTACGATTGGCTCAACGCCCTGCCCAAGGCTGAATTGCACCTGCACCTGGAAGGCTCGCTGGAGCCTGAGTTGCTGTTCGCACTGGCCGAACGCAACAAGATTGCACTGCCTTGGAACGACGTCGAAACCCTGCGCAAGGCTTACGCCTTCAACAATCTGCAAGAGTTTCTCGACCTGTATTACCAGGGCGCCGATGTGCTGCGCACCTCCCAGGATTTCTACGACCTGACCTGGGCCTACCTGCTGCGCTGCAAAGAACAGAACGTGATCCACACCGAACCCTTCTTCGACCCGCAAACCCACACCGACCGTGGCGTGCCGTTCGAAGTCGTGCTCAACGGCATCGCCGCTGCGCTCAAAGATGGCGAGCAGCAACTGGGCATCACCAGCGGTTTGATCTTGAGTTTCCTGCGCCATTTGAGCGAAGCCGAAGCCGAGAAAACCCTCGACCAGGCACTGCCATTCCGTGATGCGTTCGTTGCTGTAGGCCTGGACAGCTCGGAAATGGGCCACCCGCCGAGCAAGTTCCAGCGCGTGTTCGATCGTGCCCGCCACGAAGGCTTCCTCACCGTGGCCCACGCCGGCGAAGAAGGCCCGCCCGAGTACATCTGGGAAGCCATCGACCTGCTGAAAATCCAGCGTATCGACCATGGCGTGCGCGCCATCGAAGACGAGCGCTTGATGCAGCGGATCATCGACGAGCAGATCCCGCTGACCGTGTGCCCGCTGTCCAACACCAAGCTGTGCGTGTTCGACGACATGGCCCAGCACAACATCCTCGACATGCTCGAGCGTGGCGTGAAAGTCACGGTGAACTCGGATGACCCGGCGTACTTCGGCGGTTATGTCACCGAGAACTTCCACGCGCTGCACACCTCGCTGGGCATGACCCAGGACCAGGCCAAACGCCTGGCGCAGAACAGCCTGGATGCGCGGCTCGTGAAGCCTTAAGCAACAACGGCTGACACGACAAAATCAATGTGGGAGCGGGCTTGCCCGCGAAGGCGATGTATCAGTCAATACCTGTGTCGACTGATGCACCGCCTTCGCGAGCACGCCCGCGCCCACAGTGGTGGTGTGCTGTTCCTCAGACTTCGGTCAGTTCTTCCAGCGTCTTGCCCTTCGTCTCCCGCCCAAATACCCACACCACCAGCGCCGCTATGGCAAAACACAGCGCGCCCAAGGCAAACACCCCGCCCTGCCCCGTTATCGGAAACACCAGCCCCGTTACCAACGGCCCGAGCAACGAGCCCACGCGACCAATCGCCGAAGCGAACCCGGAACCGGTTGCCCGCGCCGAAGTGGGATACAGCTCAGGCGTGTAGGTGTACAGCACCGCCCACATGCCAAACAGAAAGAACTGCATCAACAGTCCCGACGAAATCAGCAGCCCCACGTTGCCGCCAAACACAGCGCTTTGCCCGTACACAAACGCCATCACGCCACCGCCCAGCAAGGTCACAACGCAGACCGGCTTGCGCCCCCAACGCTCCACCAGCCAGGCGGCCATCAGAAACCCGGGAATCCCGCCCAGGGAAATGATCACCGTGTAGTACACCGACTGAGTGACCGCAAACCCCGATTGCTGCAACAACGCGCTCAACCAGGAGGTGAGCCCGTAGAAGCCGAGCAATGCAAAGAACCACACACTCCAGATCATCATCGTGCGTTGCCGATACTGCGGCGACCATAGCTGCTCAAACGCCGAGAAAAACGTCCCCGGCACGCTCTCAACCCGTGGCAGGGCAATCGGCGCAGGCAAGTCGGCGCGCCCCAGCGAAACGCGCACTTTTTGCTCGATACGCTGCAACACCTTATCCGCCGCCGCGTGCCGTCCGGCCTGCTCAAGCCAGCGCGGCGACTCCGGGATAAAAAACCGGATCGCCAACACAAACACCGCCGGTACTGCCAACACCAAAAAGATGTCACGCCAACCAATCACTGGCAGCAGGAAGTAAGACAGCACACCCGCCGCCACAAAACCCAACGGCCAGAAGCCATCCATCAGGGCGATATAGCGCCCGCGCCCCTTGGCAGGAATCAGCTCCGAAAGCATCGACTGCGCAATCGGAAACTCCATGCCCATGCCGATCCCCAGCAACACGCGAAACAGCGTCAGCGTCTCCACCGTCTGCGCCGTGGAACACAGGTAGCTGGCGACGCCCCACAGCACGATGCTCCATTGGAACACCGGTTTGCGACCAAACCGGTCCGCCAACATTCCGGATAAAGATGCACCGACCACCATGCCAAAAAAACTCGAACTGGCCAGCAACCCGGCTTGGGCCGTACTGAGGCCGAACTCGGTTTTGATCGACCCCAACAGGAAAGTCATCATCGCCAGGTCCATGGAGTCGAAGAAAAACGCCAGCGCGATGATGATGAAGATGATTCGGTGATACCCGCTGATGGGCAACCGTTCCAGCCGTTCTGCTGCACTATAGCCTTGCATGCCCATGCCGCACCCCCTGTATGAAAAATCCCCAAAGCGAGTGTGCGGTATCGTTTTGCCTGGTTATTGCTGGATGCGACCTGACTGAAACTCTGAGCGACCATTGCCTTCCTGGGGCGCGGCGAAGCGGTTGATTTCCCCAAGCCCGACGTCGGAGAACTGCAGGGCGTGGGACTCGTTGACCACGCTGACCCAGCCCGACTGCAAAAACAGCTGCAACAGCCCCGCCCCCAAAGCGCCCCCCAAGTGCGGTTGCTGCTGACTCCAGTCAAAGCAGTCGCACGCCAGGGGCGAGGCCAACGCGTGGGTGAAAATGCCCAGGCCTGCCAGGCGCTGCGCGCCCGTAACGGTGACCTCAGTACGTTGTTCATGACGGTCGATCCATCCCGCCTGAAACATGCGCTGGTAAAGCCCTGCGCCCAGTTCCCCGCCCAGGTGGCCATGGCATAACCGGGCTCGGCGCAACGACGCGGGCGCCACCAGCGCCGGCGGCACACCCTGCGGCGCACTGCGCACGGCGCTGGCCATGGTGGTACTGGCCAACGCGTCGATCGCAACGCTGACGTCAACGGCGGCGACACGAAACACGCGCTTGCCACGCTGGGCTTCAACCCGCAGCAAACCGCTTCCAGTCAGACGCGACAAATGCGCGATCGCCGAAGCCGACGACAGCCCGGCCAGCATCGCCAGTTCCTCTGACGATTTCGCCGACCCGTCCATCAAGGCCCAAAGCATGGCGGTGCGCTTGGGCTCGCCGAGCAAGCTGGCGATGTGACTGATGCAGGGTGCTTCTTCCATGTATTCACTCCTTGTTAAACCATTTGTCTGCTGCGGTTGGAACCGAAGTATAGGGGCGCAAACCGCCCGTTCCGCGGCGTCTGACAGCGCGGATAGGGACAGGATCTGAGTGAAATTTCTTGCTTTGATGGAGGCTATTGCGCGGTGCTCAATCGCTCCGGCCATTGCGCAGTCAATGTCGCACAGCGGGCCACGAGCATTTCCCGCAACAGGTTGATGGGCTTGCTCAATTGCGCACGATGCGCGCACAGCAGGTTGAGCGGCGTGCGCTCACCGCGCAGCTCCGGCAGGATCACGCGCAGACGCCCGGCCAGCACGTCGCTGCTCACATCCAGCCAGGACTTGTAGGCGATACCGACACCCGCCACTGCCCAGCGCCGCACCACATCGGCGTCATCACTGAAGCGGTCGCCGCTCACCGTCAGGCTGACTTCACGCTTGCCATCGTGAAAACCCCAGTGGTCGTGTACGCGGCTGCCGAGCATGTACAGCAGGCAATTGTGTTGCGCCAACTGCTCCAAATGCCGCGGCTCGCCATGCCGTGCTAGGTAGCTGGGCGCGGCACACAGCACACGCCTGTTGTCCGGGGCGATGGGCAGCGCGATCAGGCTGGAGTCTTCAGGCTCGCCGTAACGCAGGGCGATATCCACCGGCTGGCGGAACAGGTCGGCGATCCGGTCGCCCAACAGCAGGCGCACGGTGAGTTGCGGGTACTCGCGCTGGAATTCATCGAGCCAGGGCAACAGTTGGTTGCGCCCGAAATCCGACGGCGCCGACAGCTGCAGCACACCGCTGACATGGTCCTGGCCGCTGGCCAACAAGCGCCGCCCTTCGTCCAGCGAACTCAAGGCTGCGCGGGCATATTCCAGAAAGCCTTCACCTTCGGCGGTCAACCGCAGGCTGCGGGTAGAGCGCGCCAGCAACCGCGTGCCCAATTGCTCTTCGATGCGCTTGAGCGCCGCGCTGGCCACGGCGGGCGACAGGTCCATGACCCGCGCGGCAGCCGACAGACTGCCCAGGTCTGCCGCGCGTACAAACAACTGCAAATCATCAAAACGCAGCATGCATTACCGCCGATTATCAAAATTCTATTGAAACAGACTGCTGTTTTAGCGGGTTTTATCTTCACGGGAAATAGCCAATCATCTGCCCATCCCGTTCACCACGTGCCAGGAGTTGAATATGTCCACTGCCTTTAACGTCATCGCTACGCTGATCGCCAAACCCGGCCAAGGGGCAACCCTGGAGACCCTGCTGCGCGGTCTGCTGGAACCGACCCGCCTGGAAGCCGGTTGCGAGCAATACGACCTGCACCAGGACCTGCAACATCCCGAGACCTTCTACATGCTCGAACGCTGGAGCGATGACGCAGCGCTGGCCGACCACGACCAGAGCGCACACATCCAGAACTTCCGCGCCAAGGCCGCTGATGTGATCGAACACTTCGAACTCAAGCGCCTGAAATTTCTTGCCTGATCACTGCCCTTTTCCGGAGTCCCCATGAAAGCCATTGCCTACTACGCTGCACTGCCCATCACCGATCCAAACTCCCTGCAAGACATCGAGCTGCCGGAGCCAGTCGCCGGCCCGCGCGACCTGCTGGTGGAAGTCAAAGCCATCTCGGTCAACCCAGTGGACACCAAGGTGCGCCAGAACGTCGCCCCGGAAAACGGTGCCGCCAAGGTGCTGGGCTGGGACGTGGCGGGTGTGGTGAAGGCCGTTGGCAGTGAAGTGACCCTGTTCAAAGCCGGAGACAAGGTGTTCTACGCCGGCTCGCTGGTACGCCCGGGCGGCAACAGCGAACTGCACACCGTGGATGAGCGCATCGTCGGTCATATGCCCAAGAGCCTGGGGTTTGCCGACGCCGCCGCGCTGCCGCTGACCGCCATCACGGCCTGGGAGTTGCTGTTCGAACGCCTGCAAGTGCGTGAAGGCAAGGAAGATGAAGGCCAGAGCCTGCTGATCGTCGGCGCCGCCGGGGGTGTGGGTTCGATTCTGACCCAGCTGGCCAGCCAGCTCACTGCACTGAAAGTCATCGGCACCGCCTCGCGTCCGCAAACCCAGGAATGGGCCAAGGCACTTGGCGCCGACCTGGTGATCGATCACAGCCAACCGCTGAGCGAAGCGCTGAAAAACGCCGGCCACCCACAGGTGACCCACGTCGCCAGCCTGACCCAGACCGATCATCACCTCGACCAGTTGGTGGAAGCCCTGGAGCCACAAGGCAAGCTGGCGTTGATCGACGATCCGAAGTCGCTGGATGTGAGCAAGCTCAAGCGCAAGAGCCTGTCGCTGCATTGGGAGTTCATGTACACGCGCTCGATGTTCGAGACGCCGGACATGATCGAACAGCACAACCTGCTCAACCGCGTGGCTCAACTGATCGACGCCGGCACCTTGAAAACCACGGTGGGCGAGCACTTTGGTGTGATCAATGCCGAGAACCTGCGCCGGGCGCACGCGCTGCTCGAAAGCGGTAAGGCCAAGGGCAAGATCGTGTTGGAAGGGTTTTAAAACGGTCTGACAGTGTCGTCCTTTATTCCTCTGAGTAATGGACGACGCCGCTAGTCAGAGAGTTGACCTTTGTCATATTTGTAAGCGCGTTCGGGTTTATATTGGCCGCCTTTGCCACGATTCTTTTACGTGAGGAAGTCAGCAATGAAGATCCTGATAAGAGCGTTAGCAAAATCCCCAGGCAACAAATGGCAGGTCAGCCTCGACGGCGACGCGTTCACCTTCCGCACTGAGGCCGAGGCCCGTGCCTTCGCCGACACCCTGCAAGCGCGCATCCAGGCGCCGCACCGCATTCCCCTCAGCCAGCAACGCTCCGCCGCTGGCTGATCCACACTTCAGACCTGCGCTTGCACGGCCCTTGCCCGTTGCAGGCGCTGGGTCGACATTGCAATCGTTACGGCCAGGACACCGCACAAGCTGATGACCATCGCCATCGGCATCGCCGTGCCGTCGTGCAACACGCCGACCAGCGACGCCGCGCCCGCCGCCACACCAAACTGAATGCAGCCCAGCAGCGCCGAGGCGCTGCCGGCCCGTGCGCCCTGCCCGCTCATGGCGCAGGCCGAGGTGTTGGGCAAAATGCAGCCAAGGCTGGCGATGCAAATAAACAGCGGCACCAGCAACGGCCACAACGCGTCGGTGCGCAAGGCGGCAATGCCCAACAGCGACAGCGCCGCCGCCACATACACCCACACCGTGCGCGACAACAAAAACGCCGGGCCACGCTTGGCCAGCAACCGCGCATTGAGCTGCGCCACCAGGATAAAGCCGGCCGCGTTGGAGCCGAACAGCCAACCGTAATGCTCGGCAGGCACGCCGTAGAGCTTGATGAACACAAAGGGTGAGCCGGCAATGTAGGCAAACATCCCGGCAATCGAGATGCCGCCGGTCAGGGCGTAGCCCAGGTACACGCGGTCCGACAACAGCGCGCCGTAGCGGCGCAGCGAACCGGACAGTGGCTGGCGCGGCTGATGGGCCGGGAAGGTTTCCGGCAAGCCGACTGCCACGGCGATGGCTGCCATCACGCTGAATATCGACAGCGCCAGGAAAATCGACTGCCAGCCCCACAACCCGACCATCACGCCACCCGCCAACGGTGCGAGGATCGGCGCCAGGCCGGTGACCAGCATCAGTTGCGAATAAACCTTGGCTGAGCCCACGGCATCACATTTGTCGCTGACCACCGCACGGGAAATCACCATGCCCGCACACCCGCCGAGGGCTTGCACGAAGCGCGCGCCGATCAGCCAGTCCAGAGACGGCGCATACGCGCAGGCAAAGGAGGCGACGGTAAACAGCGTTACGCCACTGAGCAGCGGCACGCGCCGGCCAAAGCGGTCTGCCAGCGGCCCGTAGATCAATTGGCCGATGGCCAGACCGCCGAAATACACCGCCAACGTCAGCTGGATATGTTTTTCGTCGGTGGCGAACGCCGTGGCCATTGCCGGAAAGCCCGGCAAGTAAAAGTCGATCGCCAACGGCGCGAAGGCGCTCAAGGCGCCCAGGATCAGGATTATGCGGAGGTTCATCAGACACCCAAGTGAGTCGGCAGCCCGACAGTCTAGCCGCGCTTGGGTGCCATGAACATTACGTTAGCTCGCTAACTATCAGAAAACTCACGCGAGCTTGGCGCTGTAGCCTTCTTCGGTGATCAGCTCGATAACCTGCTCGGCAGACAAGCGACTTTCAACACCGACTTCCTTCGCCGCCAGGTTGACGTTGACGCTCGCCGCAGGGTCCTTGCTCTGCACCGCCTGGGTCACCGCCCGCACGCAATGGCCGCAGGTCATTCCTTCCACGTTGAATACTTGCATGACATGACTCCTTTGATGAGGTGGGCGCCAGTCTCGACCTTGCCACGATGGCAAGGTCAAGTTTCAAAAACATCCGCCGGGCTGGTATTCAGCCGCCGCCTCGGCCAAGCTTCATCCCTCTTGGATTTGAACCACGGAGCATTCGCCATGCGCTGGTCGTTTTTGGCCCTTATCGGCCTGTTGAGCTTGTCTGCCGCTGCGCCCATGGCCTTCGCCGATGAAGACTATGCGGTGCTGATCATCTCCCGCGAGCGCCTGGAAGTGCCGACCAGCTGCGAGATCGGCCTGTATATTCAGGACCAGTTGGCCGGGCGCCTGTTCCAGGAACAGGCCACGTCGTTCAACTTGCCGGCGGGCAACGTGTCACTGCGCTTGAAACTGCTGCCGGGCCAAGCCCCTGGCTGCTTGCCGGGCATGCTCGCGCCGCCCGCGCAGAACATCACGCTGAAGGCCGGTGATGTGCGCAAGTTGCGTATTGCCCAAGGCCCGGACGGCATGTACCTGAAACCCGCCGCCCTCGAATACTGAACACCTGCCTTGCCGGCCTCAGGTCCTCTGTGCGCCTGATTCACTGGCGACATCGCCGGCCAGCCAACCGCCTGAGGCAAATAGCCCCTTGACCTTCCCCACAGGTCAAGGTTGATCCTAGGGGCATCGTCTTCTGGAGGACTGCCCCATGAATGGATCGACCACGTTTGAGCTGCCCATCAGCGGCATGACCTGTGCCAGCTGTGCCGGCCGTGTCGAGCGCGCGCTGGGCAAGGTGCCGGGAGTGCAACGTGTCAGCGTCAACCTGGCCAACGAACGCGCCCACGTCGAAGTGCTGGGCCAAATGGACCCCGGCGTACTGATCGCCGCCGTCGACAAGGCCGGCTACACCGCCAACCTGCCACAAAGCGAAACCACCACCGACGCCAATCAAGCCCAACGCCTGCATCGCGAGCGTTGGTCGCTGCTGTTGGCGATCGTGCTGGCCCTGCCGCTGGTGCTGCCGATGCTGGTGCAGCCCTTCGGTCTGCACTGGATGCTGCCCGCCTGGGTGCAATTCGCCCTGGCTACGCCGGTGCAATTCATCTTGGGTGCGCGCTTCTACAGCGCCGCATGGAAAGCCGTGCGCGCTGGCGCCGGCAACATGGACCTGCTGGTGGCCATCGGCACCAGCGCCGGTTATGGCCTGAGCATTTATGAATGGCTCACTACGCCCGCTGGCAACATGCCACACCTGTACTTTGAAGCCTCGGCCGTGGTGATCGCGTTGGTGCTGCTCGGTAAATACCTGGAAAGCCGCGCCAAGCGCCAGACCGCCAGCGCCATCCGCGCCCTCGAAGCCTTGCGCCCGGAGCGGGCAATTCGAGTGCTGGACGGCCGCGAAGAAGACGTCGCCATCAGCGCGTTGAAGCTCGGCGACCGGGTGCTGGTCAAACCCGGCGAGCGCTTCCCGGTGGACGGTGAAGTGATGGAAGGCCAAAGCCATGCCGACGAGGCCTTGATCAGCGGCGAGAGCCTGCCCGTGCCGAAACAGCCTGGCGATAAGGTCACCGGCGGCGCCATCAACGGTGAAGGTCGGTTGCTGGTGCGTACCCAGGCGCTGGGGGCCGAAAGCGTGCTGGCACGCATCATTCGTCTGGTGGAAGACGCCCAGGCGGCGAAGGCACCGATCCAGAAACTGGTGGATAAGGTCAGCCAGGTGTTTGTGCCCGCCGTGCTGGTACTGGCGCTGATCACCCTGGTGGGCTGGTGGCTCTACGGCGCGCCGCTGGAAACCGCGATCATCAATGCCGTGGCGGTACTGGTGATTGCGTGCCCGTGTGCGTTGGGCCTGGCCACGCCCACCGCGATCATGGCCGGCACCGGCGTCGCTGCGCGCCATGGCATCCTGATCAAAGACGCCGAAGCCCTGGAACGCGCCCATGCAGTCAGCGCCGTGGTCTTCGACAAGACCGGCACCCTCACCTCCGGCGCGCCGAAAATTGCGCATTTGGCAGCGGTGGATGGCAATGAGTCGCTGCTGCTGCAACGCGCCGGCGCACTGCAGCGCGGCAGCGAGCACCCGCTGGCCAAAGCCGTGCTGGATGCCTGCAACGCCCAAGGCTTGAACGTGCCAGATGTGACGGCCAGCCAGGCGCTGAGCGGGCGCGGTATTGCGGGCACCCTCGACGGCCGACAACTGGCGTTGGGCAATCGCCGGATGCTGGAAGAAAACGGCTTGAGCGCGGGTGACCTCGCGGCGTCCGCCAGCGCGTGGGAAGCCCAAGGGCGCACGTTGTCCTGGTTGATCGAACGAGGCGCGCAACCGCGCGTGCTGGGCCTGTTCGCCTTTGGCGATACGCTCAAGCCCGGCGCACTGGAGGCCGTGGAACAACTCAGGGCCCGGCACATCAGCAGCCACTTGCTCACCGGCGACAACCGCGGCAGCGCCCGTGTGGTGGCCCAGGCACTGGGCATCGACGATGTACACGCCGAAGTACTTCCGGCCGACAAAGCCGCCATCGTCGCGCAGCTGAAAAAGACCGGCGCAGTGGCGATGGTCGGCGACGGCATCAACGACGCTCCGGCCCTGGCAGCTGCCGATATCGGCATCGCCATGGGGGGCGGCACCGACGCGGCGATGCATGCGGCGGGCATCACCTTGATGCGCGGCGACCCGCGCCTGGTGCCGGCCGCGCTGGAGATCAGCCGCAAGACCTACGCAAAAATCCGCCAGAACCTGTTCTGGGCCTTTGTGTATAACTTGATCGGCATCCCACTGGCGGCATTCGGCTTGCTCAACCCGGTGCTGGCGGGCGCGGCCATGGCCCTGTCCAGCGTCAGTGTGGTGAGCAATGCGTTACTGTTGAAAACCTGGAAGCCCAAGGATTTGGAGGATCAACGCCCATGAACATCGGCCAAGCCGCCCGTCAGAGCGGGCTGAGCGCAAAGATGATTCGTTACTACGAATCCATCGGCCTGCTTAAAGCCGCCCACCGCACCGACAGCGGTTACCGCGTGTACGGCAGCGACGACTTGCACACACTGGCGTTTATCAAACGCTCGCGGGATCTGGGATTTTCGCTGGAGGAAGTCGGCAAGCTGCTGACCTTGTGGCAAGACCGCCAGCGCGCCAGCGCCGATGTAAAAGCCTTGGCGCGCGAGCACATCGAGGCACTGAACCAGAAGATTCTGGAGCTGGGGCAACTGCGCGACACATTGCAGGACCTGGTGGAGCACTGCCAGGGCGATCATCGGCCCGATTGCCCGATTCTCAAGGAGTTGGCGTCTGGCAGCTGTTGCGCCTGATCAATGCTGATCAGACACCTCAGAACTACATGTGGGAGCGGGCTTGCTCGCGAATGCGTAGTGTCAGTCATACATCATTTGACTGAGCCATCGCATTCGCGAGCAAGCCCGCTCCCACATCAGCTCTTCCCCAGGCCGAAGGCCCGCTGTTAGGTCACTGCATCCAGGGCGGCGGCGGTTCTTCCGCGGTCTTGGTCGGTGGCGCATCATCCGCCGCGCGAATCGCTTGCTTGCGCTCTTCGTCCAACCGCGCCGCTTCAATCTCGCGAATAACACCGCCCACGTCCGCCAACTCTTCCGGCTCGTCGAACTCGCCGGTTAACGCGCTGGCCGGGTGCAAGGTGCCGGCTTCGTACAACGCCCACATTTCCTTGGCGTACTTGGTCTTCTTCAACTCCGGGGCAAAGCGCCCGAAGTAGGAAGCCATGTTGCCCACATCCCGCTCCAGCATGTTGAACGCGTGGTTGTTGCCCGCCGCATCCACCGCCTGAGGCAGGTCGATGATCACCGGGCCGGTCGGCGTGAGCAGCACGTTGAACTCGGACAAGTCACCGTGCACCAGACCGGTACACAGCATCAGCACGATCTGGGAAATCAGGAAGGCGTGGTATTCGCGCGCCTGGTCCGGCTCCAGCGTCACGTCATTCAGACGTGGCGCCGCATCGCCGTACTCGTCGGCCACCAGTTCCATCAACAGCACGCCTTCAAGGAAGTCGTACGGCTTGGGCACGCGAACGCCCGCACCGGCGAGGCGGAACAGCGCCGCCACTTCGGCGTTCTGCCAGGCATCTTCGGTTTCTTTCTTGCCGAACTTGGAGCCTTTGGCCATGGCCCGGGCCTGGCGGCTGTTACGGACCTTACGGCCTTCCTGGTATTCGGACGCCTGACGAAAACTTCGTTTGTTCGCCTCCTTGTAAACCTTGGCGCAACGCAATTCGTTGCCGCAGCGCACCACATAAACAGCTGCTTCTTTACCACTCATGAGTGGGCGCAGCACTTCGTCGACCAGACCGTCTTCGATCAGGGGTTCAATGCGTTTAGGAGTCTTCATCAGCTTTTATTGTGGGTCCTTTATTACCAAACACGCGTATGGCACTCGTTATACGGCAATCGGCTCGCCTCGGGGAGAGGCTAGCGACCTTTGGCACTCAAGAATGCATCCAATATGCCAATTTTTCTGCGCAACTCAGCGCTCGATAATCGCCGTCACGCCCTGCCCGCCCGCAGCGCAGATCGAAATCAGCCCACGGCCCTTGCCCGCCGCGTCCAGCAGCTTGGCCAGGTTGGCGACAATGCGCCCGCCGGTGGCCGCAAACGGATGCCCGGCAGCCAATGAACTGCCCTTGACGTTGAGCCGGCTGCGGTCAATGGCGCCCAGCGGCGCGTCCAGCCCAAGACGGGTTTTGCAGTATTCAGGGTCTTCCCAGGCTTTGAGCGTGCACAACACTTGGGCAGCGAACGCTTCGTGAATCTCGTAGTAATCAAAGTCCTGCAGCGTCAGGCCATTGCGAGCCAGCAAACGGGGCACGGCGTACACCGGCGCCATCAGCAGGCCTTCGGCGCCGTTGACGAAATCCACGGCCGCCGCTTCGCCATCGCGCAGGTACGCCAGGATCGGCAAGCCGCGCTCCTTGGCCCAGGCTTCACTGCCCAGCAGCACCAACGAGGCGCCATCGGTCAGCGGCGTGGAATTGCCGGCCGTGAGCGTGCCCTTCTCGCTGCGCTCGAACACCGGTTTGAGGCTGGCGAGTTTTTCCAGGGTCAGGTCCGGGCGCAGGTTGTTGTCGCGGGTCAGGCCGAGAAAGGGCGTGAGCAAATCGTTGTGCCAGCCTTCGGCGTAGGACGCGGCCATTTTCTGATGGCTTTCAAGCGCCAACTGGTCTTGTTCGGCGCGGGGAATCTGCCAGGTCTGCGCCATCAACTCGCAGTGTTGACCCATCGACAGCCCCGTGCGCGGTTCGCCATTGCGCGGCAGTTCCGGTTTGAGGTGATGGGGACGAAGTTGTAACAAGACTTTTAATTTGTCCGCCATGGACTTGCTGCGGTTGGCCTGCAGCAGGATCTTGCGCAGGCCTTCATTGACACCAATCGGCGCGTCGGACGTGGTGTCGACGCCACCGGCGATCCCGCACTCTATCTGCCCCAGGGCGATCTTGTTGGCCACCAGTAACGCCGCCTCAAGCCCGGTGCCGCAGGCCTGTTGAATATCGTAGGCCGGGGTTTGCGGCGAGAGGCGCGAACCCAGCACGCATTCGCGCGTGAGGTTGAAGTCGCGGGAATGCTTGAGCACCGCACCCGCGGCCACTTCGCCAATGCGCAGGCCGTGCAGGTTGTAGCGTTCGATCAGGCCTTCCAGGGCTGCGGTCAACATCGCCTGGTTACTCGCCGTGGCATACGGGCCGTTGGATCGGGCGAAGGGGATGCGATTACCGCCAATGATCGCTACACGGCGCAATTGAGTCATGGAAAGCTCCCTGAAGGTTGTGGGTGGAATCATCCAGCCTAGCCTAGGCTGATCGAACGACTACCGCACCGGGGTGGTCAACCCTTTGAACCCCAGCCTTCGGAGAGCGTTCCATGTCTGACCGTTATATCGACTTCGCCAACTCAAGCCTCGGCCATCGCCTGGTCGCCGCCATTGGCCTGCCGTCACCGGTACGCCTGGAACGCTGGCAGGCCGGGCGCCTGCGCCCGGTGGAAGGCGCGCTGCTGCTGGGCGGCGGCGCACTGGCGGCCAACGTGCTGCCGTTTGCCAATAAACTCACGGACGCTATTTACAGTTACGGTGCCGCACCGCTGACAGCACCTGCCTGGATCCCCGGACACGGCCCCAAGCTCAAGGCCGTGGTGTTCGACGCCAGCGACCTGCAGCACACCGATCAGCTCAAGCAACTGCGGGAATTTTTTCAGCCGCTGCTGAAGAATCTCGACCACAGCGCGCACCTGGTGATTCTTGGCCGAGCGCCGGAAAGCCTCAGCGATCCTTTTGCAGCCAGTGCACAGCGTGCCCTGGAGGGCTTTAGTCGCTCGCTGGCCAAGGAGCTGCGCAGCGGCGGCGTGTCGCAATTGTTGTATGTGGGCGAAGGTGCCGAGGACCAGCTGGAAGGCGCGTTGCGGTTTTTCCTGTCGCCTAAAAGCGCCTACATCTCTGGCCAGGTGATCCGCCTGCAAGCCTGCGCCACGCCGGTCGAGGATTGGACTCGCCCATTGGCCGGGCGCAAGGCGCTGGTCACCGGCGCGGCGCGTGGGATTGGCGCCTCGATCGCCGAAACCCTGGCGCGCGACGGCGCCGAGGTGATCGTGCTTGATGTGCCGCAGGCCAAGGCCGATCTCGACGCCCTCGCTGCACGCCTGGGCGCCCGCACCGTGGTGCTGGATATTTGCGCCGAAGACGCCGCAACGCAATTGATCGAACACCTGCCGGACGGCATCGACATCGTGGTGCACAACGCCGGCATCACCCGCGACAAAACCCTGGCCAATATGACCCCGGAATACTGGGACGCGGTGCTGGCGGTCAACCTCAACGCGCCGCAGGTGCTGACCAAGGCCCTGCTCGACAGCGGCACTCTGCACGACAACGGGCGCGTGGTGCTGCTGGCGTCCATCAGCGGCATCGCCGGCAATCGCGGGCAAACCAACTACGCCGCGAGCAAGGCCGGGTTGATCGGCCTGGCCCAGGCCTGGGCACCCTTGTTGAGCGAACGCGGGATCAGCATCAATGCCGTGGCGCCTGGCTTCATCGAAACCCAGATGACCGCGCACATTCCCTTCGCCCTGCGCGAGGCCGGGCGGCGCATGAGTTCACTGGGCCAGGGCGGCTTGCCGCAGGACGTGGCCGAAGCAGTGGCCTGGCTCGGCCAACCGGGTTCCGGAGCGGTCAGCGGCCAAGCGTTGCGGGTGTGTGGGCAAAGCCTGCTGGGAGCGTAAATATGGATTGGCAGACCTTAGGCACGACTCCGTTTCTACCGCCGCTGTACTGGCGTGCAGCACTCAAGCGCAAGATCACCGGCAGCACCTTGCCCGAACAGGGATTGCGCTGCCGGGTAAGCGTCAATCCCAAGGCC
Organism: Pseudomonas sp. LBUM920; assembly: GCF_003852315.1. Lineage (NCBI taxonomy): Bacteria > Pseudomonadati > Pseudomonadota > Gammaproteobacteria > Pseudomonadales > Pseudomonadaceae > Pseudomonas > Pseudomonas edsoni (SeqCode). The sequence goes on along the minus strand of NZ_CP027762.1, from coordinate 756,146 downwards.
GTGGCGGCCTATCGCAAGGTCTGCGGCTTTGCCGACAGCCCCATTCTGCCGGCCACTTACCCGCACATCCTGGCGTTCGGTTTGCAGATGCAATTGCTCACCGCAAAAAACTTTCCGTTCCCTTTGCTGGGGTTGATTCACCTGAGCAACCGTATTCGCATCCATCGCCCATTGGGCGCGGTCAGCGAGCTGACGGTGGCCGTGCATGCGCAAAATCTCAAGCCGCACGCCAAGGGCGCAACCTTTGAAGTGGTCACCACCGTCGAGGACGCCCTTGGCCTGCTGTGGGAAGCCGAAAGCCAGATGCTCTGCCGGGGCGTGAAGCTCGAAGGCGAGTCGGTAAGTGACGCTTTGCCCAGCCCCACGCAGGTTACCGAACTGACTCGCTGGAAAGCTCCCGCCGATATCGGCCGCCGCTACGCCCGGGTGTCGGGCGACTACAACCCGATCCACTTGAGCGCCCTGACCGCCAAGGTATTCGGCTTCCCCCAGGCTATCGCGCATGGACTCTGGAACACGGCACGCACCTTCGCCGCACTGGGTGAACACTTGCCTGCGGCCACTATTGAAATCGTGGTCGAGTTCAGAAAGCCGGTCCGCCTGCCCAGTGAAGTAACGTTGCTCGCCAGTGCGCCAGGTTCCAGTGGCGAGTTGCTGTTAACGGGCGCCGGCAACATTGAACACATGGTAGGAAAGTGGCAACCGATTGCGTGAATAACGCTGATTAATTGTATATATATAGCTTAAGTTATAGCGGACCTTTAAAGGTCCGCTTTTTTATTCAAGCCATTGATTTAAAAAAGATATACCTCCCCTCTCTATACCTTTGGCATTAGTCGCTAAGCACTGACGAGCGACCCGTATATAAATCGTTAATACCAAGTTGAGCGTTGCGAGAAAGAGTGCCCGGGTCTGTGATAACACCACGGACAAACGTATCGCTATCCCTAGAAGTAACGAGCGTTTGAAAACAACCAAGGTTGTACAGGTGCAAGGGAACTCAATCATGAAAACTCAAACTCAAGTAGTGCTATGGAAAGCAAGTACCGCGCTGGCCCTGATCATGGCGATGAGCCTCGGTGGCTGCAGCAGCGGTGGCGGTGGACATCACAGCAGCGTCGCCGCGTCGTCGCCTGACGCAGGCGCCGGAACCGGCACAGGTACCGGAGGCGGTACAGGCGGTGGCTCCGGTGGCGGCACTGGCGGCGGAACTGGCACTGGCGGCGGTACGGATGGAGGTACCGGTGGTGGTACTGGTGGCGGAACCGGCGGAGGTACCGGCGGTGGCACAGATGGCGGTACCGGCGGTGGCACAGATGGCGGTACTGGCGGTGGTACTGGTGGCGGCACCGGCGGCGGAACTGGCGGTGGCACTGGTGGCGGCACCGGCGGCGGTACTGGCGGTGGCACTGGCGGCGGAACTGGCGGTGGTACTGGTGGCGGCACCGGCGGCGGAACGGGTGGTGGCACTGGTGGCGGCACCGGCGGCGGAACGGGTGGTGGCACTGGTGGCGGCACCGGCGGCGGAACTGGCGGTGGCACTGGTGGCGGCACTGGTGGCGGCACTGGCGGTGGTACTGGCGGTGGAACCGGCTCGATTACAACCCCACTGGTAACCGGCCAGATTGCTGGCACCCTGGGCACCACGGTGGGCAATGTCGGTACAGCGGTCGGTGAAATTGGCTCGACCTTGAACGGCGTACCTATCGTCGGCGTCACTGCCGGCGGCCTGGTGACCTCCGCCGGTAATGCGGTGACCAGCATCGGCACCGGTGTGACGACCGGTCTGGGCTCATTGGGCACTGACAGCAACTCCCTGGGCAAAACAGTTGCCGGTGTGGCCAACGGCGTTGCCGACCTGGGCACCGGTGTTTCAGGCGCTGGCAAATCCCTGGGCACCACACTGGGTGGCATGCCTGTTGTCGGCGGCCTGACCGGTGGTGTCGGCACTGCGGCGGGGGGGCTGGTGAATAACGTGGGTCAAGCGGTCACGATGCTCGGCGACACCCTCAGCACGTCCAGTACCACGGGCCCATTGGGTTCGCTGACTAACACCGTTGGCGGCAAAGTACTGGTGCCTGTGGTGTCCCTGGTGGAAAACACCACCGGCAACCTCGGCAAGGCAACGGGCCTGGGCAATCCGGTCAATGGTGTGCTGGATAAAGTTGGCGCCACTGTCACCGGCCTAGGCGGCCAGGTTGCCAGCGCCGGCGGCACCGGCAACCCGGTCACCACGATCGTCGGCGGTGCGCTCACCGGCGTCGGTGGCGTGCTCGACAAGTCGGGGGGTTATGTCGCCCCAGCCAGTGGCGCTGCGGCGCCTGGCTTGCCGGAGCTGGTGGGTGGCCTGGTGGCCAACGTGGGTAATGGTCTGAATGCCGGCAACACCAACGGCACTGTGAGTGCAGCGGGTGTAACCGGTGGCGCAGTGGGCAACACGGTCGCCTCGCTCGGCACCGTACTGGGCGGCACCGGCGTCGCCAACACCGCCGCTACAGCGCCGGTGGCTGGCCTGGCCACTAACGTTGGTGCGGCACTCAATCCTGTGACAACCGGGGTTAGCACCTTGACGCAGAACATCGGCACCACCACAGGTATCGGCGCTCCCGTCAACGGCCTGGTGACTCAAGTCGGCGGCGCAGTCAGCGGTATCGGCACCAACCTGACCGCTGCCAATGCCAACCCGATCACTAACGCTGTAGGCACCACCGTAACGGCCGTCGGCAACACCGTAGGCGCAGTGGGCGGCTTAGTCACCGGTGGCACCAGTGGCGCAAGTGGCAGTGGTGGCGGTCTGCTCGGTGGGCTGACTGTAGGCGCTGGCGCCAGCACTTCGGCCAGTGGCAGTGCAAGCACAGGCACAAGCGGCGGTCTGGGAGGTTTGCTGAACGGCCTGACCGGCAAAAAATAGAATTGCACCTGGCCGATTAGACGGCCTCCCCTACAGCGCCTACGCTTGGTTGAGACGAGAGACCCTTATAAGTCTCTCGTCTTTTTTATGGGCTGGCGTTAACGACTGCCGCGCCCTCCCGCACCGCGTCCAAGAACCCGGCGGGCCCGAAACGCTGCTGCAGTTTGACCATGGAGTGTCCTATGCGCGTGTTGACGCCGTTGTTATTGCTTACCCTCAGTGCCTACGTCCAGGCCGAGACCCTTCCCAGCTTTCTTAACAGCAACGACACCATTCGCACCCTGCCGGTGCCTAACCTTCCCGCCGATGCCTATCGACCGGTCACACCACAGACCCAGGTGCCGCAGGCGCCTGCGACCCAGAACCAGCCCTTGCAGATGGACACCAAAGTCACCATCCGCAAGCTGCAGATCGAGGGCGGTACGATCTACCCGCTGGCGGACACGGCCAAGGCCTACGCGTCGCTGATTGGCCATGAGACCAACCTGGCGCAACTGATCGAAGCCACCCGCAGCATCACCCGTCGCTATCAGGACGACGGCTACCTGTTGTCCTACGCGTTCTTGCCGCAACAGTCCTTCGAAAACGGCCTGGTGCGCGTGGTATTGGTGGAGGGTTACATCAAGGATTATCAGCAAAGCGGCGACATCGGCTCGGTGTCGGCCTACGTCGATAAACTCGCAGCAAAACTGCTGGCTGAACGCCCTCTCACGCGCAAGACGTTCGAGCGCTATACCACCCTGATGGGCCGTATCCCCGGCGTAACCCTGCAAGCGCAAGTGCCACCGCCGGGCACCACGGATGGCGCCACGCACATGAACATCGAAGCCACACGCAAGCCGTTTACAACCAGCATGAGCCTGGTCGACGAAAACCGTGGCGGCACCCAAGCCTTGCTCACCGCCACCAGCAATGCCCAGACGTCCATGGGCGAACAGCTCAACGTCAGCGGCCTGTTCCCGCCGGGCGACGATAAAGAACACTACTACCGCGTGGGCTACAGCCAGTTCATCAATGCCGAGGGCAGCCAGCTGGTAGTGGGCGCCGAGCGCTACCGCGCCGACCCCAAAAGCAACATACAGCTGGACGGCGGCTTCGAACTCAAGCCGCATCAGGCGATCGATCGCTACACCATTGGCCTCAGCCATCCGCTGATTGCCTCACCCACCGAATCCTTGACCCTGGGCACGCGCCTGTATGCCGTTGACCAGACCACGCGCTATCAACTGGTGGGCTACCCCAACCGTTTCGACATCGAAACCAACCTGCGCGCGCTGGCGTTCGAGGCCGACTGGCGCAAAGCCGACACTCGCCAATTACGCATCCTCAGCGCCGGCCTGTACCAAGGCATCAACGGTCTTGGGGCCACGACCCGCAGCGACCTGGAAGTCACCAAGCCTGACCTGGACTTCTTCCGCCTGCGCCTGTCCGGCGTGCAAAGCGACAAGTTTTTCGATAACTGGCAAGGCGTGCTGTCGGGGGCGTTCTACTGGAGCGACGACACCTTGCCCGACAGTGAACGCGCCACCTTCGGCGGGCAGAATTTCGGCCGCGGCTATCCCGACGACCAAGCCTCGGGCGACAAGGGTTGGGGCGTGGCCTATGAGGTCAACTACAGCTTCAACCGTGCCGGCGACTGGGTAAAGGTTCTGCAACCCTACGTGGTTCTCGACCGCGCCAAAACCTGGTTCAACGAGCTGCCGGTCAAAGGAAACGACATGTCATCGGCGGCTGTGGGACTGCGCTTTGGCGACAACAAGTACTACAACATCGCCCTTGAAGCCGCCAAGCCGATGTCGGACATCGCCCTGGACAGCTTCAACCGGCGGCCGCGGTATACGCTGAGTTTCAGCTATCAACTTTGAGTGTTTGCGGTAGCAGGCGTGTTCCTGGCCATGGACTTGTCTTTGGCCAGGGGGCTGATCTGTGGCCAGTGGTTTGTCCTTAGCCAGTGGGTTGGTCTGTAGCCATTGGCTTTGTCGTTGGTCAGCGGGTTTGTCCGTGGCGAGCGGGCTTGCCCCGCGTTGGGTCGCGAAGCGGCCCCGACCCAGTCGTCGCATTTTCCCATTCAAAACCGCGTTGGCAGGTTTAGGCGCCGCTTCGCAGCGCAACGCGGGGCAAGCCCGCTCGCCACAGGCAAGTCCGCTCGCCACGGACACGCCTCTCGCCGCGGAAAGCTCGCGCCTACAGTTTGTGTTTGATCAGCGGAAACAGGCTGTTGAGGGTATCGATCAACCGCACCAGATAGATGGGTTTGCGAAACAGGTCCAGCACCTGCAAGCGCAGCATGTCGCTGACGTCATCCATCTCGGCATGGCCCGACATCACGATCACCGGCAGGTGTTGGCGATCGGTATGTTCGCGCAAGCGCTTTATCAGCGAGATCCCGCTTTCTTCAGGCATGCGCAGGTCGGTGATGACCAGCGCGATGTCAGGGTTCAGGGTCAGCTCCTGCAGCGCGAAAGTCACGGAGGTGGCGGTAAAACAAACGAAGCCCTCGTTCTCCAGCGACTCCGCCAGTTCTACGAGGGCATCTTCTTCGTCGTCCACCAACAGGATTTGTTGGCGAAAAGGTGCGGATGCAGCATTCATGGGCACTACCTGGCATTGCCAATCAATAACGAGCGTACTCACAGGATGCTGCCTGCGACTTACGTCGTGGTAATGGCGCTCTGAATTTTACCGAAGAAGGTCGTGATCTGAGGCCCCAGTGTCGTGCCTGCGGCGAGTACCACCAGCGCCACAATGGCCACGAGGATGAGGTATTCAATCGCCGTCGCTCCCTCTTTATTGTGCAAGAGCAACTGAAGCTGAACATGCAGTTTCATCAACAGATCAAGCACCATCGTACTTCTCCTCTGGCGACTGAACGCCATATCAAGGGATTGCACAGTCATTGTTTACGTTGTGGTAATCGCGGTCTGGATTTTGCCAAAGAACGTCGTGATCTTCGGTCCTAGCGTAGTACCGGCTGCCAGTATCACCAACGCTACAATTGCCACGAGAATGAGGTATTCAATCGCCGTGGCGCCTTCCTTGCGATGAAAAAGCAGCTGGAGTTGAACGTGAAGTTTAATCAACAGATCAAGGATCATTGTACTGCTCCTTTGGCGACCAGGCGCCCTATCACGGTGTCCTGCACAGTAATTGCGATGTGCCACCTGAGCATTGTCAACAAACCCCGCGTTCACAACTGTAAGAACGGATTAATTACAAAGTAGAGGTCGCCTTACTGACGCCTTAAATCCGTGATTTAAAAGGCTACTTATGGCGGGGCGAAGAAATCTTTCTGTCAGTAATGGCATTTCGTCCTAGCTGAACTACCTTCAAATAGCGAAATAGTTAGTCAGCTGTTCATAGCAGCCGGTTGCGTGATTGGCCTGTTCGGATAGACGGGCTGTGGTGCAACAGGAAAGGGAGAGCCGTCGTGAACACACGTCTGAGTATGATACTGGCCGGCGTGCTTTTGGTCGGCGCACTGTTTGCCGGTTATTGGGGATTGGTGCTCAGTCGTGAACCTGCCCCGGCGCCGCCGCCGCCACCCCAGACCGCGCCGGTCGAAAAAGCCGTCGCCGTGGTGGAAGACCAGACCCGCCAGCCGGTGGTCGTGCTGGCCCACGATGTCCCCCCCTTTGTCGCCTTGAATGCCGCCGACCTCAGTGTAGAAAAACTGCGCACGGTGCCCGCTGGCAGCATGACCAGTGTCGACCAGGCCATTGGCCGCACGCCCTGGCGCGCGTTGCAGGCCGGCACCTGGCTCAACGAAGAAAGCTTCACGCCTGGCGGGCCTTTGGCGCGCATGATCCGCCCCGACGAACGCGCCCTGGCGGTGGCCGTTGATGAAGTGATCGGCGCAGCCGGGCAGTTGAGTCCCGGCGACTACGTGGACGTGTTGCTCTATCTGCGCCAGGACACCGCCAACCTTGAACAGTCTGCCCAAGTGGTCGTCCCCGCCATGCGCTTGCTCAGCGTCGGCGACCAAATGGGCCTGACCAACGACGGCACTCCCGCCTCCCCGCCTGCGATGACCGCCGAAGAAAAAGCCCAACGCCGCGCGCCCTCGCGCACGGTTGTGCTGGCAGTGCCCGAGCAACTGTTGAGCCGGCTGATGCTCGCCTCCCAGGCCGGCACGTTGCGCCTGGCCGTGCGCAGTGCCGACGAACGCTTGCTGAGCCAGTACTGGGCCGGTGAAAGCGACGCACCGGGCAAGCTACAAAGCGCCAACCGCGACCTCTATCAGTTCACGCAACTGGCCTTTGCCCAAGCCCCGAAAAAAGTCGCCCAGAGCGCTCCGCACCGCGCCGGTGTGGAGGTGATTCGCGGCAACCAAGCAACCCAACAAACGCCTGATTGAACAAGGATGCTGTGCATGAGCCGACGTTTCGCACCGGTGTTCACGCTGAAAATTGCCTGTGCCCTGCTGCTGTCGAACCTGTCGGTGGGCGGGGCCGTGGCCGCCGCCGGCAACTGCAGTAGCTTGGGCCAATTACCCGCAGCCCTTTCGGTGGGCGAAGGCCTGCAACAGGAGCTGCAATCACCGGTGGCGATCACGCGCCTGGCCATCGGCGACCCGAAAATCGCCGACGTGCACCTCAACGGCGATCGCGGTTTCCTGCTGACCGGCATCGCCTCCGGCACCACCAGCCTGATGGTCTGGACCGCCTGCTCCAACACGCCGCGCCAGAGCATGGTGTTCGTCAAAGGCAAGGCCACAGCGGCGCTGACCAGCCTGTCACTGGCACCCGCGGATGACCCCTCGCTGCCCAGCCAAGTGCAGACCGACATCCGCTTTGTCGAGGTCAGCCGCACCAAACTCAAGGAAGCCAGCACCAAGATCCTGGGCATGGGCAAGAACTTTTTCCTCGGCAGCCCCAACCTGTTATTTCCCACGCCCAGCACCTTCAAGCTGCCGGTGAGCGCTGACCAGTTCAACATCGGCTTTGGCGGCGGGCGTGTCTCGGCGATGATCAACGCCCTGGAAAGCAGCGGTTTTGCCTACACCCTGGCACGCCCAAGCCTGGTGGCCATGAGCGGGCAAAGCGCGACCTTCCTCGCCGGTGGCGAGATCCCGATCCCGGTGCCCAGCAGTGGCAGTGACACCATCTCCATCGAGTACAAAGAGTTCGGCATTCGCCTGACCCTGACCCCCACCGTCATCGACCGCAACCGGATTTCCCTCAAGGTGGCACCGGAAGTCAGCGAGCTGGACTACACCAACGCCGTGGTCATTCAAAACATCCAGGTACCGGCGCTGACCATCCGCCGCACCGACACCAGCGTGTCCCTGGCCGATGGCGAAAGCTTCGTGATCAGCGGCCTGATCAGCAGCAACAACACCACCAACATCAGCAAGTTTCCGGGCCTGGGTGACATCCCGATCCTGGGCGCGTTCTTTCGCGATTCCTCGGTCAACCGCCAGGACAAAGAGCTGCTGATGATCGTCACGCCGCACCTGGTTCAGCCGCTGGCCGCCAACGCTCAGCTGCCGTCGTTGCCTGGCGAGAACCTGCGCAACTACGACCCGAACTGGTACCGCCTGTACTTCCTGGAAAACGGTAATTTCGACCGCAACAATGGGTTGTCACAATGAGCGATAGCCTGAGCCAGACCTTTCTGGCAATCACCCGCAACACCACTGACCTTGAGTGGCTGCAGGGCGCGCTGGCACCGCTTGGCCAAGTGGTCAGTGCCGGCAGCGGCACGCTGGACGAGTTACTGGCGCTGGTCGATGTGACCTTCGCCAACCTGGTGTTTGTCGGCCTCGACCGCGAGCATGTGGTGGCCCAGAGCGCGCTGATCGAAGGCGCGCTGGAAGCCAAGCCGATGCTGGCCATCGTCGCCCTCGGTGACGGCATGGACAACCAGTTGGTGCTTAATGCGATGCGCGCCGGGGCGCGGGATTTTGTCGCCTATGGCTCACGCTCCAGCGAGGTGGCCGGGCTGGTGCGCCGCCTGAGTAAACGCCTGCCGCCCGTGACCACCAACACCCAACTGGGCGGCCTCACGGTGCTGTACGGCACTCAAAGCAATGCCGACGGCGCCTTGCTCGCAGGTCACTTGGCGCTGGTTGTACAAAAGAGCGGCCAGCAAACCCTGCTGCTGGACCTGGGCCTGCCACGCGGTGACAGCCTGGCGCTGCTGGGGCTGGAAAGCTCGTTCAATTTTGGCGATGCCCTGCGCCACCTGCGGCGGCTGGACGCGACCTTGATCAACAGCGCCTTCACCTCTGCCGAGGACGGCCTGCGCATCCTCGCCTACGCCACCAACGATGAGCCCCTGGAACAGACCAGCGCCGCCGAGCTGTACATGCTGCTCAGCGCCCTGCGCCAGCACTTCCAGCACATCGTGGTCAACCTCGCCGGCCAGCAGGACAGCGAAGCGCTGCGCACCTTTGTCAGCCACTGCGACAAGCTGCTGTGGTGCACCGATCAAAGCGTGCTCGACTGCCGTCGCAACCTCGCGATACTCAACCAGTGGCGCGAAAAAGGCATGAAACTGGAGCACGCCAAGCTGCTGGTCGATCGCTATATCAAAAGCTGCGCGCCCGATTCCGAGGCGCTGGGAAAGAGCTTCGGGCTGGAGGTAATCGCCGTGTTGCCATTGAGTCCGGAAGTACGCCTGAATGCGAAAAACCAGGGCCAGACCTTGTTCGCACTGGCCCCGCGGGAACCGCTGACCCTTGGCCTGAAAACCCTGGGCGAACGCCTGGCAAAACGCTCCGAAGGCATGAAAAAACCATCTCATAACTGGCTTGACCGCCTGTTGGGCACCGGCAAATGAACGGCGAAAAACTCTTCGGCGCCCCCGCTCGCGGCATCGGTGGCAACACCGACCACGATGGGCTCAAGTTGGTGCTGCATCGGTACATCATCGATGCCATCGAAGAGTCGGGCAAGAATCTGCTGGAAGGCTCACGCCCGCTGCTGGCGCAATTTGTCATCGACAAAGTGGCCGAATACATCAACCGCATGCACCTGGCGATCTCGCGTTATGAAATGGAGCGCCTGGCCGAAGAAATCGTCGATGAACTGACCGGTTTCGGCCCACTGGAAGTACTGCTGCGCGACCCGTCGGTGACGGAAATCCTGGTCAACGGCCCCCACCGGGTGTTTATCGAGCGTGACGGTTTGCTGCATCAAAGTGACCTGCGCTTTATCGACTCGCACCACGTGGAGCGCGTCATGCAGCGCATCCTCGCGCCTCTGGGCCGGCGTCTGGACGAGTCGTCGCCCATGGTGGATGCGCGCCTGCCCGATGGCAGCCGGGTCAACGCGATCATCCCGCCGATTGCCCTGGACGGGCCGTGCCTGTCGATTCGGAAATTTCGCAAGGACATGCTCAAGAGCAGCGACCTGGTGGCCATGCAGACCATCGACCAGAATATCTTCGACTTCTTCCAGGAAGCGGTGGGCAAGCGCTGCAACATCCTGATCAGCGGCGGCACCGGCACCGGTAAAACCACGCTGCTGAATATTCTCAGTCAGCTGATCAACCCGCATGAACGGCTCGTCACCATCGAAGACGTGGCCGAACTGCAACTGGGTCACCCTCACGTCGTGCGCCTGGAAACCCGCCCGCCGAACGCCGAGGGCCATGGTGAGGTGAAAGCCAGCGACCTGATCCGCAACGCCCTGCGGATGCGCCCCGACCGCATCATTCTGGGTGAGATTCGCGGCGTGGAAGTGCTTGATGTACTGACCGCCATGAACACCGGCCACGACGGTTCCATGAGTACCGTGCACGCCAACAACGCGGCAGACGCGTTGCTGCGCCTGGAAACCCTGGTGGGCTTGACCGGCCGTGTGGTGGCCGAGAAAACCCTGCGACAAATGATCTGTGCGGCGCTGGACGTGGTGATTCAACTGACCCGCCTGCCGGACGGCCGCCGTTGCGTCAGCGAAGTGGTCGAGGTGGTGGGCATCCGTGAAGACGTGTACGTGACCAACACTCTGTTCCGCCATGACCGGCGCACCGGCTTCGGCTTCCTGCGCGAGGCGGTCAACCCGGCCGGTGAAAAACTGCGCCGCGAACCGTTACTGCCTTGAAGAGGACGCAAGCATGACCGGGGCCATCCTGCTGCTCATCTGCCTGATTCTGATCGGCCTGTCGATTCGCTCCTTCCAGATCGGTTTGCGCCGCGCCCAGACCGAACGCGTGCTCGGCCGCCTCGCCGAAGGCCAGCCGCAGCTCGTCGAAGAGAACAGCCAGTGGAGCGGCGTGGAGCGCATGTTCCTGCGCGCAGGCCTGGGCAAACCCAGTGACAACCTCGGCCTGTGGCTGGCGATCTGGGCGCTGGGCGCAGTCCTGGGCCTGCTGGTTGCCGGCTGGATCGGTCTGTTGGTGATGTTGGTGTTGCCGCTGCTGTTACTGCGCCTGTACATCGCCTGGCGCTATCAACGGCGGATCAAGCGCATGATCGAACAACTGCCGCAATTGCTCGACCACACCGTGCGCAGCCTCAAGGCCGGGCGAACCCTGGCCGACGCGGTGCTGGGCGGCATCGAGATTACCGAAGACCCGCTGCAACAAGCCATGGGCCGTATCCGGCGCAACGTGCAACTGGGCGTGAGCCTGCCGGAATCGGCCCACGACTTTGCCGAATTCTACGAGCGCGATGAGTTTCGCCTGTTCGCGCTGGGTTTGAAGGTCAACCACCGCTATGGCGGCAACGCCAGCGAGCTCTTGGAAAACCTGATCAAGATGATCCGCGAACGTGAGCAAGCTGCCCGCCAGCTGCGCGCGTTGACCGGCGAAACGCGGGTCACGGCCTATGTGCTCACGGCCCTGCCGATCTCGATGATCGGCTACTTCCTGGCGGTGAATCCCGCGTACCTGATGACCATGTGGAACGACGGCACCGGGCGCATTCTGTTGTTCGTGGCGCTGGTGATGCAGTTGTTGGGCTGCTTCACCTTGTGGCGCATGTTGCGGAGCGTATGAGATGGCGATTGCACTGCTGATCAGCGCTGTACTGTTCATCGCCGCCCTCGGGTTGGTACTGGCCAACCTGATAAAACACCGACGCGGCCAGCGCCTGGTTGCTCAACGTTTGCAGGGCCAGATGGCGCGCGAACACACGTTCGGCACGCTGATGCGCCAGCTGGGTAGCAGCCCGCTCGCGCAACGCTCGGTGAGCCTGGACAACGAAACCCAGATCCTGCTCAACCGCGTCGGTTGGCGCAAAGCCAACCAGCGCTCGATGTTCGCCGCCTTCCAGGTCGGTACGCCGTTGCTGCTGTTGATCATTACCCTGGTGGTCCAGGAGGTGATGTACCCCGCGATCGGCTCGCCGTGGCTGGCGCCGTTGCTGGCGCTCGGCATCGGTTATCTGTTGCCCAAGCGCATTCTGGCCAGGGCCGCCAAGGCGCGCCAGCAACGCATCTCCCGCGAGGTATCCACCTTCATTCCGCTGCTGCGCATCCTGTTCGAATCCGGCATGGCGGTTGAACAAGCGCTGCGCGTGCTGAGCATTGAAGCGCAACGCCTGTTGCCGGCGCTGACCCATGAGTTGCGCTTGATCCTGACACGGGTCGACTCGGGCCTTGAGCTGAGCGAGGAGCTGGGCAAGACCGCTCGGCTGCTGGCCGTGGATGAATTCACCGACACCTGCACCATCCTCCAGCAGCTGGTTCAGCAAGGCGGCGGCGCGATGAAATCGCTGCTGTCGCTCAAGCAATTGCTCGACGACCGACGCCTCACGCGGATCCAGGAATTCGTCTCGAAGATGTCGGCAAAAATGTCCGTGGTGATGATGGTGTTTTTGTTTCCCGCCTTGCTGATCGTGCTCGGGGGGCCCGCCTTTATTGGCATCACCCGGGCCTTGAGTAACTTATGAGGAGCGCCCGATGAAAGCCTTGATAGCCGGTTTGAGCCTGTTGCTGCTGAGTGGCTGCGCCACCAATGGCCAAACCCCGTGGGGCGCGTTTACCGGCACCGGCAGTTGCCCCAAGCCCAGTTCCGATCAGGAGCTGTCGCTGAACCTGGCCGATGAAATGGCCGGCGACGGCAAGCTGCACGCCAGCCTCGCCAACCTGCAAAGCTTGCCGGCCAATCTGCCCCAGGTGCGTCTGCGCCAGGCCAAGGCCTATCGCCTGCTCGGGCGCAGCGAAGCCGAGCCGTTGTACCGCAGCCTGATCGGCACCTGCATGGCCGCCGAAGGCGAACACGGCCTGGGGCAGATCGCTTCGGCCAAGGGCGATAACGGGCAAGCAATGGCCCACTTGCAACGCGCCGCCCGGCTGGCGCCCACCGACGAGAAAATCCGCAATGACCTGGGCGTGGTGTACCTCAATCAACTGCGCCTGGAAGACGCACGCTTTGAATTCATGACCGCCATGGAACTCAAGCAAAGCGACCCGCTGGCGGCGGTCAACCTGGTGACGCTATTGATTTATCAGGACAACTGGAAGCAGGCCGCGCAACTGGTCAGCCAGATGGGCTTGAGCCCCGAGCAAGTTACTGAGGCCCAGGCCCGCGCCGAGAAACTCAAAGGCTCAGGCACGCCCGTCGCCAAAGCCAAGGATCAAGTCGCCGCCGTCAGTGATGCCGCAAGCACCCCGAGGAATTGATGATGAAAACACCTTATCTCGCCAGCCTGGCCATGCTCGTGTTGCCCTTCAGCGCCATGGCCATCGAGCCCGGCCCGTCGTCGCCGCAGCAGGCCTTGACCGAGCAATGGCTGACGCTGCAGGTCACGGGCAGCGCGGCGTCGCAAACACCTCAGAAGGCTTCTGCGGCCGAACGTGACAAGGCGCACCAGCGTTTACTGGACAGCTACAAGTATCCGATTCCGGAATATTTCGATCAGAAGGTGGGGGGCAAAACTCAAGGGAGTAATTGAGAAAAAACCTGCCAGGTCTCCATCAACAAGTGGGAGCGGGCTTGCCCGCGATGACGGTGTGTCAGCTAATACAGCCGTGACTGATCCACCGCCATCGCGGGCAAGCCCGCTCCCACATTTTGACCGAGTTTAAACGGGCAGATCAGTGCGCCGTCACTCGCTGGCGCAGCGCTGAATTATTTGGCGATAACGCCAATGCCAATTGCGTGCGGTTGTGCATGTGCGTCAGGCGCAGCACTTGGGACACGTACAGCTTCACCGTGTTTTCAGTGATGCCCAATTCGCAGGCAATCTGATAGTTGGTCTGCCCCTTCCCCACCAGCCGTGCGACATCCAATTGGCGTGGCGACAACTGGTTGAAGATCGCCGGGATTTCCACCGGCCCGGCATCCTCGGGCGACACCTCGTCGCTTTCCCGCCCAGGCCGGCTGCTGCGCACTTTATCGAGGTCCTGATACAGATCGTTGATGGACTCGGAAAGAAACTGCAGTTTCTGGTTCAAGTTACCCAGCTGCAGGTCCTTTTTGCGCTCTTGCAGCGCGGCTTCCTGGCGCTGCAAGCCTTCGAGCAACTCGTGCAGGTTGATCGGTTTCTGGTAGTAGTCCGCGATGCCTGCGCGCAGGGCCTTGATCACGTCCTGCTTGTCGGCACGACCGGTCAACATAATGGCTTCGAACGCGCGCTGCTTACCGGCGATTTTTTGCAGGGCCTGCACCAACTCGATGCCATCCATCTCCGGCATATGCAGGTCGCACAGCACCAGGCCGATGTCGGCATCTTCGCTGAAACGCTTCAGGGCCTGTTGGCTGGATTCACATGGGACGCAGCGGTAACCGCTGCTTTCAAGAAATTCACAGAGCTCTTCCACGATCAGCGGCTGATCATCGACAACGAGCACTTTTACCGCAGAGGTAAGCTTGTTCACGCGCTACTCCATGCATTTCAAGCCAAAAGATTGACCATCCCTTTACGACACATATTCCCGTACATCTACTCATTAAACGTAGACGCACTTTCTGACTATGTACATAGCGTTAATACCCCCTGACGACTAATGGATCCAAAACCACGCAACACTAAAACTCACCAGTAAAAACGGGGCGAATGGCTGCTTTTTTGACACACCGGGCGCCAGATAGCCCATGTGCTTTTTAAGATGTTGATTCATATGCGGCCAAAGCGTTGGCGCAAGGATCAGCCAGACTAAGTTGGCGACTGCCGCCCCTACAAACGACCACAGCAAGTACTTCGCATCCGACACCAGCGCCAATGCTGCAAGCAGCTTTACGTCCCCCGCGCCCAGACGACCGACGGCGTAGCCAGGCAAGGTCAGCAGCAGCGCCAGAAAAAACGCCAACAGCCCCTGCCCGGTCGATGCCCCCAGCCACGTGGTGCCCGTCCAGAACAGATAGATCATCGCCAACAAGGCAACGCCCAGCGTCAGACGATTGGCGAGTAACCGCTGCCGAACATCCTGCGCTGCACACAGCACCAACCACACCATCACCACTGCGCCATGGATCACGTAAAAAACATCCCTTTTTGCCGATTGATTCTATGCTGATATCAAGTAGTAGCCGTCAGGGTAGACGCGGTGATGAAAACAAGCCTCCCGGATAAGCAAAAAGGCGCGGCAGCAATCGAATTCATTGCTGTGTTCGTGATTTTTTTCGCCGTGTTCTACGGCATGGTCAGCTATAGCCTGCCGCTGCTGTTGTTGCAGTCGTTCAACCAGGCGACGGCAGAAGCCGTGCGTCTGAGCGTGGCGCTGGACCCCAACATGCAGGGCTACGCCGCCGCCGTGCAAAACACCGCCAAAACCGCAGTCGCCAACCGTTTGCTGTGGATCCCGCCCGCCTACAAATTCGACGCCGCCACGCAAGTCACCACCACCTTCAACAGCGGCTTGTTGTTAGTGAAGATCAACTACCCCACAGCCAACCTGCAGGCGGTAATGCCGTTTATTGTCCTGCCCGGCATCGGCACCGTACCGCAGCTGCCGACGACGCTGCAGGCCACCTCGAGCCTGCAGTTTTGACCTCGGGGGACAAACTCTTCGGGCGCCTGCTCGGCCGAAGCAGCGCGCTGGCCCTGGACACGCCTGCGCCGCCGGCCGCCGGGCTGCACCTGTGGTTGGACGCGCACGGCCGCGTGCTCGAAATCAGCGGTGCACTGCGTCCACATCTGGCGCAGTACACGGGTTCACCGCCCCTCCTGGACCTGTTGTGTGCCCACAGCGCGAGGGTGGTAGAAGGCGTTCCTGCCGATTGGCAGCGCCACAGCCTCGACCTGGATTTTCGCGGCGTCGCCGGGCAAGTCCTGCAAACGCGAGGCACGATTGAAGCCCAGGATAACGGCTGGCTGCTGCATGCCGTGGACATCGGCGATTTGCTCAATGGCCGGCACCTGGCAGAGCAGCGCGAACAGAATCAGCAATTGGCCAGCCTTGTGAGTGAACACCTGAGTGTGTGCAGCCTCAGCCGGCTGCCCGACGTGTTCAACGAACAGCTGGCCTGCGTGGCGCAACGTTGGCGCATCCCGTGCGTGGCCCTCGCGCTGCTCGATCAAGAGGACCAGGACTGGGTGATCTACAGCCAGTACGCCAACCATGATGCGCCCCTGTTCTGGCACGACGGGCAGCGCCTCGGCACCTGCCTGGACAGCCTCAACGGCACTGCCCCGCTGAGTTTGCAGGCACCTTATGGACGCGGAGAACACCCGCGGTTGCACAGCGTATTCGGCAATGCCGACGGGTTTCTGGTGCCGTATCGCGATGGCCAGGGCGTGGCCGCGTGGTTACTGTGCGGCGCGTACAACGGCCAGCCGCACATGCGCGACCGCGATTGGCTGAACCTCGCCGCCGCCCTCGCCGCGCCGCTGCTCGGCCGCCTGCGCGAGCAACGCCACCACCAACAATTGGAGCGCCTGGAAGCCCTGCAAGGCCTGCTGGGCACCGGCTGGTTCGAGTTGCTGCCGGCCAGTTCTGAAATCCAACTCGCGCCGCAATTGATGCGCAACATCGGCTCAGAGCAAGCCCAAACCCGGCAAGCCCTCGACACCTGGCTGGCGTTCATCCACCCCGCCGACCGGGAGGAACTGCACAGCCGCCTGCGCGACCTGCAGACCCTGGGCAAGCCGTTGCTCGCCAGCGTACGCCTCAACCGTGGCGACAGCGCCCAACCGCCGACCTGGTATCGAGTGCAGGGCCAAGTGCTGGGCGTGGGTGAGCAACGCCGCTGGGTCGGGTTCATGCTCGACATCAGCGACATCAAGAACCAGCAGGTGCAAGCCGATGCCGCCCATGCTCGCCTGGATAACCTGATTGCCAGCTCACCGGCGGTGATCTACGTGCAGCGCTACGTGAACGGCGCTCTGCTGCCGGTGTTTTTCAGTGACAGCCTGCTGCCGTTGCTGGGCCGCACCCTGGCCGAGTGCAGCCACGACAGCCTGGTGCAATGGGTGCATCCCGACGACCGCGACCTGTACTTTCAGCGCACGCGCCAACTGCTGCGCGAAGGCAGCGTACGCAGTCGTTACCGTGTGCAGGACACACACGGCGATTACCACTGGCTGCTCGACGAAGCCAAATTGCTGCGCGACGACCTGGGCCTGCCGGTGGAAGCGATTGGCCTGTGGCTGGACGTCACCGACGCGACCTTGGCCGCGCAACAGGTCAAGGACAGCGAGGAGCGTTACCGAATTCTGGTCGAAGACTCCCCGGCGATGATCTGCCGCTACCGCCCGGACCTGACCCTGACCTTCGGCAACACGCCATTGGCCAACTACCTCGAATGCCGGCCCGCGCAGTTGCGCGGGCTGAACCTGGGCGACTGGCTCTCAGCCGAACAGCGCGAGGCGTTTGTGCAGCGTATCGGGCAGTTGACCCCGGAGTTTCCAGTCAGCACCGCCGAAATCAGCCTGCAACTGCCCGGGCGCGAACACGCCTGGTGGGTCTGGTCGGACCGCGGCGTGTTCGATGAGCACGGTGCCCTGGTCGAGGTGCAGGCCGTGGGCCGCGACAACACCGAAGTGCGTCGCTCGCAGCAGCAACTGACGCAAAGCGCAAAAATGGCCACCCTCGGCGAAATGGCCACCGGCCTGGCCCATGAAATCAACCAGCCGCTGAACGTGATGCGCATGGCCGTCGTCAATGTGCTCAAGCGCCTGGGCAATGGCGACGTGCAGGTCGATTACCTCACTGAAAAACTCCAGCGCATCGATGCCCAGGTTCAACGTGCAGCCCGGGTGGTGGACCATATGCGCGTGTTTGGCCGCCGCTCGGAGGTCGAGCAGCAACCGTTCGACCCGGCGCAGGCGGTTGAGGGCACCCTGTCGCTGCTCAGTGAAGGCCTGCGCGGCAAAGGCGTGGAAGTTCGCCTGACCCAGGCGGACGTTCCCGTGCAGGTCCAAGGCTACGTCGACCAGCTTGAACAGGTGCTGATCAACCTGATGGTCAACGCCCGCGATGCCCTGCTGGGCCAGCGCGAAAAAAACCCTGAGCTGCGCCCGTGGATTGCCGTGCACACCGAACACGATAGCCGCCACGTGCGCATCTGGGTCGAGGACAACGGCGGGGGCATTGACCCGCGCTTGCTCGAGCGGATCTTCGAACCGTTCTTCACCACCAAGCCGATCGGCGTGGGCACTGGGTTGGGCCTGTCGGTGAGCTACGGCATCGTTGAAAACATGGGCGGACGCCTCAGCGTCAGCAATGGCGAACACGGCGCGCGGTTTTGTGTGGAACTGCCCAGGGCCACCGACGCTTAAATCACCAGGTAGGCCTCGCCGGTCTGGCCGCAGGTCAGGTTGGCGCCCACGTTCACATTCGTCAGGCTGATGCCCAACATGTTCAACAGGTTGTTGAGGATCGGGTTGAGCAGCGGCCCCAGCAGGCTGTCCACCACCGGGGTGACGATGGCGCTGACGCCGCCGAGCAGCGACACGACGCTTGCCGCCAGCGCGCCCAACGGGTTACTGCCGACCGGCTGGTACGCCGTAATGCCTACGCCATTAAGCGTGGTCGACAGGCTGCTGACCACATTGGTTGCCGGCGCGGCAGCCTGATAGGTCGGGGTGAGGCCCACGTTAGGTGGCGTGGCGAACGGCGCAGTACTGGAGAACACCAGGGTCTGATTGCTCGCCGCAATCGGGCTTAGCACCTTGATCGCGACGCCACCGCCGGCGAACGGTACACGGGTACCGCAAGTGCCGATTCCGAGGATTTCATGGCAGGTCTTGGTGCCGATATCGATCAGCGCCAAAGGCGCCACGGTCATCGGCAAGGTGCTGGAAAACGCATTGGTGATAGCGCCCACATTCAGCGACGCCAGCGAGGTGGTGGTGTAGGCCGTCAGGCTCTTGGTGCCAGCGCTGCCCGTCGGGCAACTGTAGGCCGTGACATAGCTGCTGGCGCCGCCGGCATCCAGCACGATATTGAGCGGCAGGTTGCCCGGCAACGCCAGCAGGTCCAGTTGTTGGCAGCCGGCCCCCAGCAAACACAGCGCCGAGTTGATCGTGCTCACCAGGTTCAGGCTCAACAGGCTGTTGATCACCGGCGTCAGCGGCCCCACCAGGTTATTCACAGCCGTGGTGAGCCCCGACAAACTGCTCAGCACCGGCAGGCTGACCGTCACCTCGGTGCGCACCTGGGCGGTGCGCACATAAATCGCATTCGGCCCCAGGGGGTTGGCCGCGGCCAACGCCGGGTCGCCAATCGCCGAGAGTTGCGGCGGCTCGATCACTTTGACCTGCGTGGTGATATTGGCCAGCCCCAGCAGGCTGACGGGCAAAGTCGCGGCAGCCGCACTCTGGCTGTTGGACAGCTGCACCACGCCCTGAATCAGCTGGAACACCTGCAGGTTGGCATTCAGCGCGGCGGCGGTAGTGCCCGTCTGCAACTGCAGGATCTGCCCGAGGGTCAGCGGGGCCTGGTTGATGGCGGCGATTTTCAAGCTGCCCAGGGCCGTCAGTACATCCGCCGTCGCGCCGTTGGCGGTGAGCACCGTGATTGCGGCCTGGATCAACTGCGAGGCGGTCACGTTGGTGTTGAGCAGTTGGGTGTAGTTACCTGCGGTCACGCCCAGGTTGATCGCCAGTTGGTCGAGGTAACTGAGCAGGCTGATATTGGTATTGAGCAAGCCATTCCAGCCGGCGAGTGTCAGGTTGAGGTTGCCGCCGAGCAAGCCGCTGAACAAGGGGTTCAACAGGCTTGCGCTGGCGGTGTTGACGCTGGCCAACGTGCTGTTGATGGTCAGTTGGGCCAAGGATGGCGTGGGCTTGGCCGCCACCGCCGTGGCTGACAGGACCGTGTTGAGGCTGACCGGGTTGCCGGAAAACAGGGCCCACACGCCGCCGGCCACGCTGGTCGTGACGGTTTTGCTGGCCACTACCTGAATGGCTGACGACAGCGCGGGGTTTGCGCTGAACGTGCGCTGGCCCGAGGCGCCAGTGGTGACGGAGCCACAGCGGGTCACCAGGGTGTTGCCGTTGCCCACCACGAAATAATTGCGCGCCACGCTTTGCCCGGCGTAGGCCGCCGCACTCAACCCTGCCAGGCAGGTGCCATTGCGGCTGACAGCTTCCAGCGCTGCCGTGTCCGCCACGCCTTGCAACTTGCGCTTTTCCAGGTACAAACGGCCGCTGTCGATCACCAGCAAGGTAAACGCCAACACCACCGCCAATACGCCGGCGGCCATCAAGCCAATGGCGCCGCGCTGCTTGCAATGAAATCGGGGAGACATCGAGCACTCCTGTGCCGGCGAGTCGCCGAGCGCTTACTCTCCTGGGGTGTCTTTGAGTGTAGACAAGGGCTGAGGGATGCGCTGACTCAAGGCTGCAGGAGATCCAATGTGGGAGCGGGCTTGCCCGCGATGGCGGTGGGTCGGTCACAGCATTATTGACTGACACTGCGCTATCGGGGGCAAGCCCCCTCCCACAGGGAATTGGGGAAAGGTTTAGTGCGGCGGGTAGTTGGAGAGGATTTTGCTGACGGTGGTGCGGATGGCGTTGTTGCGATCCTGTGGATTTGGGCTGCTGGCCATCATCTGCTCGTCACTGCCGCGCCACACCAGCTTGCCGTCCTTGCCGTCCAGCAAGTCGATCTGGATGGTTGCGACTTTGTAGGTGATGTTGCGCGTTTCGTTGTACATCGGCGCGCCCCAGTAGCCATTCCATGGGCCACCCCAGGCGCCGCCGTAGTTGGTGGTGACTTGTTGCTGGCGGTCTTCGACGATCAGGTAAGCCTGCACGTTCAGGTCAGCCTTGGTGCCGGCTGCGGCGGGACGCAGGCCGCGTTGGTCAAGTTGTTCGCCCACGGCCTGGCGGATGCGCTGCTCGGTGAGGTCGCTCTTGATCCGCGGATCATCCGGGCGATATTGCAGCGCCGGGTCTTTCCAGGCCCAGTTGCGGTAGGCGCCGAAGTCGCGGCTGGCGTCAAAGTCGTGGTTGACCTGGTTGGACTGGCAACCGCCCAGCAACACGACAACAGCAAGTGCAGCAATGCGACGAAACATGGTTTATCTCCAAAAGACAATTCAGCCTGAGATGAGAATAGCTGCTAACTGGGTGGATAGGCGCTCATTGCCTTCTGCATCGCTTCACGCAAGGCATCGGCCCGTTGGCTCAGGCTGCCCTGGCTGGCGGTTTCGGCGCTGGTGCTCCACACCGGCTGGCGTGTGCGGGCATCGAACAGGCTGATGCGCGCCACGGCGACCGTCACTTCATACGTGCGCACCACCGGCACGGTGTTGTACATGCCGTAGCCATTGCCATAGCGGTTATAGCCGCCGTAACCGTAGCCATAGTCGTCCTGGACCTGGCGCAGCCGTTTTTCCAGACGCACATCGGCGCTCACCAGCAGGTCAGGCGCACGGTTGTCATGCAAGGGTCGCAGGCCACGCTGGTCGAGCGCGCCACTGACCGCCTCGGCAATCTGCGCCGAGTCGGCCCAGGCCGTGCCCGCCGGCAGTTGGCCGTTGAGCCAGCCCCAGCTGCGGTAGGCGCCATAGTCGCGCACCGGCGCCGGGTAGGCGCTGGCATCAAAGGTGTTGGCCGCCTGGGCCGGTGCCGGGGGCATCGGCGCGGAAGCGGCCACGTAGGGATTGGGGCTGGAGCAGGCGCTCAAGCCCACCGACAACAGGATCAAACAGAGACGACGCATTTCGACCTCCGCAGACTGGGCCGCTTAAACCGGACGGCAAATCCAGTGCAAATAACGCCCAAGTCCGGCAAAGCTTGGGTGACGACGGTGAGCGAGTTCCATCTCCAACAAATCCTGCACATCGGCGCGGGCCTGGAATTCCACCGGCATGTAGTCGTGGAACACCCGCACGCCACTTTGGCTTTCGACCTGCCAAAGCCCCTCGAGTTGCGCCGCCAACTCCCGCGGGTCGAGCGGCTGCTGCGGGGTGAGGCTCTGCTTCTCGCCGGCCATGTCGTTCTTGCGCATTTTGCGAAAGTGACCTTTGAGCAAGTTGCGGTAAATCAGCGCATCGCGGTTGTAGAACGCCAGCGACAGCCAGCCGCCCGGCACGGTGAGCTGGTGCAGCACCGGCAGGATCGCATGGGGTTCGGCCAGCCATTCCAACACAGCGTGGCACAGCACCAAATCGTAGGGCTGGGTGAGTTGGCCGAGCAGTTCTTGCCAGGGCGCATGGATAAAGGTTGCGCTCTGGCCGGCGTCGGCGAAGCGTTGGCGCGCGCCTTCGAGCATCGGCTCGGCGGGCTCGGCCAGGGTCACTTGGTGGCCGCGCTCGGCCAGCCACAGCGACATATGCCCCAGGCCTGCGCCGATATCCAACACCCGCAATGGACGGTCCGGCAGCGCTTCGATCAGGTCGGCCTGGAGCACCGCCAGGCGAATTGCGCCTTTGGCACCGCCGTAGATTTTCTCGGCAAAGCGCGTGGCCAGCTGGTCGAAATGACGATCACTCATGGGCAAACCGCCGTTCGCTGTCGGCCAGTTTGGCGCGTACCACCTCGTTCATGTCCAGGCCCAACTCGCTGCACAGCAACAGCAGGTACAACACGATATCGCCGACTTCCTGCCCGGCGTGGGCGAGTGTGTCGGCGGATAGCTGGCGCGATTGGTCTTCGCTCAGCCATTGGAAGATTTCCACCAGCTCAGCCATTTCCACACTGGCGGCCATGGCCAGGTTTTTCGGGCTGTGGAACTGCTTCCAGTCGTTGTTATCGCGGATGCGGTGCAGGCGTTCGGTGAGGTGTTCGAGGTTCATGCGGGGGCTCCTGAAGGTGTATAGCTTCGGGGGGATCAGGGATGAAGGCAAGTGAATCCCGGTGGTGTGTTTGAGGGCGCCATTGCGGGTAAGCCAGCTCCCACATTTGAATCGGGTGTACATCAAACTTGGGGGGGGGGTTGCTGGGGGCGCTATCGCGGATAAGCCAGCTCCTACATTTGAATCGGGTGTAGATCAAACTTGGGGGGTTGCTGAGGGCGCCATCGCAGGCAAGCCAGCTCCCACATTTGAATCGGGTGTAGATCAAACTTGGGGGGGTTGCTGGGGGCGCTATCGCGGGCAAGCCCGCTCCCACATTTGAATCGGGTGTAGATCAAACTTGGGAGGGGTTGCTGGGAGGTCTATCGCGGGTGAGGCTGCGCCTGCATTTGATAGGTGTTCGCGGGCTTGTTGTGGCGAGCGGGCTTGCCCCGCGTTGGGGCGCGAAGCGGCCCTGAAATCTGACGACGCGAGACATGAGTCTTCTGGGGCTGCTGCGCAGCCCAACGCGGGGCAAGCCCGCTCGCCACAATGGGGTGGGGTGGGCGGGTGGCTAATCGATCACGCTGAATTCGAGGCGGGCGGTTTGGCCGGCTTCGTCGAGGACGCTGAGCTGGTAGCGGCCCAGCTGTTCGAAGCTGGCGTTGATGCTGTCCTGATTGGCGCTGTCGCCCAGTGGCGCGCCGTTGAGGAACCACCATCGCCGGCCACTGCCGCCCAGGGCAGATATTTTCAAGTGCAGGGCCTGCTGGCTGGCGGCGGGCAGGCGCAGTTGGTCGCCTTCGCGTACGCCGACGATGGACAGCGGCGACGAGGCGGCCAGCGCTGGCGGCGGGCAATCGGGGTCGGCAGCCGGGATGCGCGCCTCGCGGCGCTCCCCCCTGGGCAGCCAGGGCTCCAGCGGTGCCGGCCACAAGGCGATATTTTTTGACACTGCGCCAGGGCAATGCGCGTCCACCCGCAAGCCTTTGGCATTGACCCACACGCTTTCCATCAATCCCACGCTCAACGGCTGATCCAAGGCCTGCAAGGTCGGCGGCGTGGTGTTGTCCAGCGTCCAGGCAAAGCGTTGACGGCGGCAATTGGGGTCGCTGCGGCTCATGGGCTGGCCCAGCGGCCAACAGATCGCGGCCACGCCAACATTGGCAGGCACCGGCCTGACGGGCGCGCTGATCCCGCGCTGGCTGTCGCGGTTGGTCAGCACGTCATGCACCTGCAACATCAACGGCGCCGCCGACGCCAGCCCGAACTGCCCCGGTACGGGCGTGCCGTCGGGCCGGCCAATCCACACGCCGATCAGGTAGCGCGGCCCCACACCCAGCGCCCAGGCATCGCGAAAGCCATAGCTGGTGCCGGTTTTCCAGGCAAGCACCGGGCGCTGCACCAGCTCGGCACGCGGGTCACGGTCGGGCCGCGCCTGGCCGCTGAGGATGCGCCGCACAATCCAGGCGGACCCTGGCGACAGTAAAGGCCGTTCTTTAAGCGTATCGTCCGGCTGTAATCGGATAGCAGCACTCCTGCCGTCGCGGGCAAAGGCGCTGTAACCGCTGACCAAGTCCTCCAGACGGCTGCCCGCCCCGCCCAGAATCAGCGCCAGGTTCGGTTCGGCCAACGCCGGCAATGCCAGCGGCACGCCGCCGATGCGCATCTGCGCAGCAAACCGTTTCGGCCCATAGGCCTCCAGCAACTGCACCGCCGGCAAATTCAATGAACTGGACAGCGCCGTACTCGCCGGCACTGCGCCGCTGAAACCCATGGAGAAGTTGCCTGGCCGGTAATCGCCATAACGCCGGGGCACGTCCTGCAGCAGCGACTCGGAGTGGATCAACCCCTCGTCCAGCGCCATGCCGTACAGAAAAGGTTTCAAGGTCGAGCCGGGCGAGCGCAGCGCGCTGATCATGTCGACATGGCCAAAGCGCTTGGCATCATTAATATCCACCGAGCCGAGGTAGGCGCGCACGGCCATGGTTTCTTCCTCCACCACCAGGATGGCGGCGGAGGTGTGTTCCGGCAGCCGCGCGCGCCAGCCCAGCAGCAGGTCTTCGAGGCGGCGTTGCAGCGTGGCGTCGAGGGTGGTGCGGATCAGCGGCGGGCTGTCCGGACGGTTGAGGCGGCGGGCCAGCAACGGCGCGAGGCTGGGTTCGAGCCGAGGGGCGAGCAGCAGCGGCTCTTGCAGGGCTTCATCAACGGCCGACTGCGGCCACACCTGGAATTCGGCAAGGCGGCGCAGCACTTTGTCGCGGGCCTGCTGGGCACGTTGCGGGTGGCGATCCGGGCGCAGACGACTCGGCGCCTGGGGCAATACGGCGAGCAACGCGGCTTCGGCATGGGTCAGCTGCGCCGGGGACTTGCCCAAATACGCCCAACTGGCCGCCGCCACGCCCTGCAACGTCCCGCCAAAGGGCGCGCGGTTCAGGTACAGATTAAGGATCTCGTCCTTGGACAAATGCCATTCCAACTGCGCAGTGCGCCACAGCTGACGCAGCTTGCCGTGGAAAGTGCGCGAATGCGGGTCGAGCAACCGCGCCACCTGCATCGACAAGGTGCTGCCGCCCGACACCACGCGCGCGCCGGTCAGGTTCTGCCACGTCGCCCGCAGCAGCGCCAGCGGGTTCACGCCGGGGTGCTCGTAAAACCAGCGATCTTCGTAGGTGAGCAGCGCGTCCAGATAATACGGCGACACCTCCCGGGTCTGCACCGGATACCGCCACACGCCATTGGCATCGGCAAAGCGCCACAACGGCGTGCCATCCTCGGCCAGCACCACGCGCGCCAAATCATCCTTGGGCAAAGGCAGCGGCCACATACGATCCGCCAGCCACAACAGCGCAATCACCAACAACACCAAACCCACGCCCACGCGCAGTAAATGTGGGAGCTGGCCTGCCTGCGATGACGGTCTATCAGTCGCCTCACTCACAACGGCCCCACCCCGCCCACAACAAATCGCAAATTCAACCCCGCAAACCTCTATGCTTCACGGAACTAGCCGCGACCCTTCGCAACCAAAGGCCCAGTGCTGGCAATTTCGTCCACTTATTCATCGAGACACACCTATGCAAGCAGACTTTTTCGGATGGTTGGGTAACACGATTGGCCTGATCATCCACTACATCGTCGAATTCTTCAGTGGGCTGTTCAATATGCTCACCCATGCCGGTGGCGACTTCGTCGATGGCATGTCCCGCGCACTGGGCATGGACACCTCGATCATCAGCATCATCACCCTGATCATCGGCCTGCTCTTCCTGTATTCGGCCGTTCGCGCCTTCATGCGCGCTTCGATCATCCTGGGCGTCATCTGGCTAATGCTCGGCCTCTGGCTACTCAGCTGGGTCGTCCACTAACCTCACAACCCCCCACTCCCCTGTAGGGGCTGGATTGCCTGCGATAGCGATCTATCAGACACCAAAATGTGCCGGCTGACCCGCCGCCATCGCGGATAAGCCAGCTCTCACATTTGAACCGAGTGCCTACCGCCAGGTATCAGCGCCCCTTGATCACCAGATCCGCCGGCGTCTCCCCCACCGCTTGCCAGTTCGGCCGATACATCGACTCCACCTGCGGCGGCGGCACGCGATAAGTCCCCGGCGTCACCGCACGCGCCAGGTACAACAAGTGCGTGGTGGCGCCATAACCCTCCAGGTTCATCGCCGCCACATAGCGGTCATCGCGGAACTCCTGGTGCTTGAGCGACGCGTTCTGCATCGACTCGCGCCACTCCTTCACCTGGCTGCTGGCGTTTTCCAGGCTGGCTGCACTTTGTGCCAGGTTCTGGTTCTCCAGCTCCAGGCCAGCCGGCAACAGGTCAACCACCAACGCGTCCGGTACACGCTGCTTGGCGCTGACCGCCACATGCACCAGCACCAAATCACCGCTGTTGACGTTATGCAGGTTCAACGGCTGGCCATTCATGCCCAGGTATTCGCGGCGGATACTCAGGTTGTCGCCGCCCGGTGCCGGTGGCACTTGGGGGTAACCCGAGATCGTCAGTTGCTGGTAAACCGGCGCCTCGCCCTGATTGCTCAGGGTCAGGTCGCTGGACAGCTGCTTGCCATCCAACGCCAGCGTCGATTGTTGGTTGTTCAACGTTTGCACACCGCCACTGCCGGTCAGCGACACCTGCCAGTTCGACTCTGGCTGGGAAAACCCGAGGCGCCCGGCCAGGAACAGTGAATTACGCTCCTGAGTCGAGAGATATGGGCTGGCGGCCAACTGGTCCGAGAGCGTAAACAAACGCTCCTCGCGCTTGCCCTTGGCCAAGTCGTTTTCTTCAAGCAATGCCAGGATCATCGCCTGATCACGCAGCGGGCTGCCGTAGTCGGCCAGCCACTCGTTGGCATTGCGTTGCGCCGCCAGGCCGGCAAGCAAGGCTTGATCGGCACGTGGCTGGTCGCCCATTTTTTGCAGGGCAATGGACAACTGCACCAACGGCAACCCGGAGCGCGCCTCGCTGCGGCGCTCGAAGATACTGCGCAACGCGCCCAATGGCGCTTGCTGACTGCGCGCCAGCACCATGCCGGCATAGGCCTGCACGGCAAAGCGGGTGTGGTCGGCGTTGTCGCTGTAATCCACTTCGATCAGGTTGCGTTCCTGCACGTAGCGCAGCAGGCGTTCGCTGGCTTTCTTCAGTGCTTCAGGCGGCACGGCAAAGCCCTGGTCGCGGGCGCGCAGCAGGAAGTCGGTGACATAAGCAGTCAGCCAATACTCCTCTTCGCCGTCGGCGCCCCACAAACCAAAGCTGCCGTTGTAGCGCTGCATGCCCAACAGGCGCTCGATGCCGAGCTCGATCTTGCGTTTGCGTTCGCTCTCCGACTCGCCCTTGACGTCCAGGCGCTTGAGCAGGGCGGCGTCGGCATACAGCGACGGATACAGGCCGCTGGCGGTCTGCTCGAGGCAGCCATAAGGATAAGCCTTGAGTGCACTGATCTGCGCGCCGAGGTTCAGCGGCGGCCGGCTCGACAGGCTCAACAGCGCTTCGCGCCCCGAGGCATCGAACAGGTCCAGGCTGCCGACCGGCAAGCTCCACGGCTGATCCTTGAGCACTGCGCGGTAATGCTTGAGCAGCGCCGGGTAGGCCGGGCGCACACCCAGGGTCCACTCGCGGCTGAACGGCGGCAGGTTTTCGCCCGGCAGGTCGAGGCCATTTACGGTGACCTTGACCTTGCCCTGCCCTAACCCGCCCCAGGCTTTGACCGGGATGCGCAAGGTGGTGCGCTGGCCTTGCTTGAGTTCAACGGACTGCGCGCCGCTGTTGACCAGCTCCAGTTGCCCTTCAGTGCTCAATTGCACATCGAGTTTCTGCGCTGTGCCCGACAGGTTGGACAGGTCCAGCGCTAACGTGGTCTGGTCAC
This sequence comes from Pseudomonas sp. LBUM920, assembly GCF_003852315.1. Taxonomy (NCBI): domain Bacteria; kingdom Pseudomonadati; phylum Pseudomonadota; class Gammaproteobacteria; order Pseudomonadales; family Pseudomonadaceae; genus Pseudomonas; species Pseudomonas edsoni (SeqCode). The sequence goes on along the minus strand of NZ_CP027762.1, from coordinate 727,808 downwards.
CACCGGCGAGAAAGCGCGGCGCCGACAGCTCGGCAATCAGCGGCGCGGCAATCACCGTCTTGCCTTCGGCCATGCCATAACGGTCATCGCTCCAGGCTTGGGCCATCAGGCGCAATTGGCCATTGAAGTCGGGGATATTGACGCTGACTTCGCCCTCGCCCTGTTCATTCAACGTCACGGGCGCGCTCTGCAACGCCACAATGGTCACGCTGGTATCCGGGCGCTTGCCGCCCTTGGCCAGCGCCGCATCACCACCGAAGGCCAGGCTGGCCAAACGGCCCTGGCCGGCCTCGATCAACTGGCCGTAGATATCGAACTGGTCCACGCCATAGGCCTTGCGATCAAACAGGCTGGAGTATGGGTCCGGTGTCGGGTATTCGGTGATATTGAGGATGCCCACGTCCACGGCCGCCAGCAGCACATGCACCTGCTTGGGCACGCTGCCGTCGGCGTTCTTGGCGGCGATCTTCACCGTCAGCGGTTGTTTGGGGCGCATTTTTTCCGGCGCGGTGAGGGTCAGGCCGAGTTTGCGCTGGGTGCGATCCAATGGCAGGTGCAGCAAACCCACGGCCCGTTTAGGCGTGATATTGGCTTTGCGCTCACCCGGACGAATCACCAGCGCGCTGACGTACAGGTCATGGCGCGACCATTTGGGGTCGAGCTTCACGGCGAAGCTTTTGCCTTCGGCCGGCACATCGATTTCCTGCCACCACAGCGGCCCTTCACTGGATTCCACCAGCAGGTAGCCTTTACCGGCTGCCGGTGGCGTGACGGTGACATTGGCGGTATCGCCATCGCCATACGCCGGTTTATCCAACGCCAATTTGACTTGGTCGGGGCGCACGGCACCGCCTTCGGTGTTGTCCTGGGCCTGGTAACCGGCCCAGAAACGCAGGCTGCTGACCAGCCCGGTTTGCGGGTCTTCGACCTCGACACGGTACGGGCCCCACTCGACCTGGAAGCTGACCTTGGCGGTGTCGCCAGCCTTGATATTCAGGGTCTGCTCGTCGAGGTTGAGGAATTTCTCGTTGAAGTGGTAACTCCAGCCGTCGCTTTCCGAGTAGTTCCAGTAGTAGTCGCGGCGCTCACGCACCAGGCGCACCTTGAGGTTTTGCGCGGCGAGTTTCTGCCCGTCCTGGTTGGCCAGCAGCACTTCGAATTCCGCTGGGCCATCGCCGTTGGTTTCCTTGCCATCAAACAAACCACGCAGGCCCGGCAGTTGCTCGGCCGGCCAGATCGGCTGCACCAGGCGCCGAGTGATCGGGCGCCCACCTGACTCTTGCAGGCTGGCTTGCACGATCAGTTGCAGGGGTGACTTGGCCTCGGCCCATTTGCTTTCCAGCGTCAGGTCTTCCTGGCCCTTGGCGTCGAGCACGCTTTCGTCCAGCTCGAAATCCTGACTCAGTTCTTCTTCGGTGACGGAGCCGAACTGGTAGCCCGGCAGCGATTTGACGGCCTCGCGCAACGGGCGCACATACACTTGCCCGCTGACGCGGTTGCCCGATGCCGGTGCGCCGTAGAGGTAGCGACCATTGACGTGAATCACCGGGTTATCCGCCGGGCTCAAGGCTGTGTCACTGCCCTTGAGTTCCAGCGCCAGGCGCTCGGGCAGGAAGTCTTCGACAAGAAACTCATACAGCTGCGGCTTGCCGTCGCCCAGGTCGAACACCAGTTGCCAGCGCCCGGTCGGCGCTTCACCGGCCAACTGCAATTGATACTGATAGAGGCCCGACGCATCGGCATCCCACACGAACTTGCGGCTGACCTGCTCATCCGGCCGGCGCACCTCCACGCTCACCGGTTGCGGCTTGACGGCATTGCCATCCTTGTCGCGCAACAAAGCGTTGAGCAGCACGGTTTCACCGGGGCGATACAGGTCACGTGGGCCGAACACAAAAAACTGCAGTGGGTGCGCCGGCTGGCCGCCGATATCGAACTCGGCCAGGTCCAGCGCAGCGCTGTCCAGACGCAGCAGGCTGGTCTGTTCGCCAAGCCTGGCCAGCAACACCTGGGCTTTTTTCGGCAACGGCAACTCGGCATGGCCACCCTTTTCGGTCTTGCCCTGGCCCAGCACACGGCCTTCGGCATCCAGCACTTCGAGGTCCACGCCCTCCAGCGCCTTGCCACCTTCGAGCGCCTGGGTAAACACATCCAGGCGATTGGCATAGCGGTGCACCGACAGGCCGATATCACTCAACGTGAACAGCGTGGCCGGTTGCGAATAGTTGTAGGTGCCCGAGGCGCGCATCACCGCCAGGTACACGCCCGGCTGCTGCAATTGCTTGAGGCCGGCGATCGGCAGCAACAGGGTTTCGCGCGTATTGCGCGCCGGGTTCAGGTCGAAGCGGCCGCCGTAGACCAGGTCGGCCATCGGTAACAGTTCGCGCGACTCATAACTCTGCAGGCTGGTGTTACGCCCCCACTGCGCGAGGAACGAGGGCAGCGATTCGGGCTTGATACGGAAAAACTCGACATCGATCTTGTCAACGTTCAGCGCAATCACCGGCAGGCCTTCGGCCAGGCGCGTCGGCAACAACGTGCCGCGGCTGGCAAAGCCGACCGTGGCTTGCAGGTCACGGGTTTCCAGGCGCGCGGTGTACTCGGCGGCGAGCTTGTTGTCGTTGACCGCCTTGACTCCGGCATCGACGGTCAGCACCAGTTTGCGCTGCGGCTCGAGGTGGCGCAGGCGCAGCTCCATCAGGTTATCGGACAGCTCCCAGGCGCCATCGACCTTGCCGGACTTGCTGTCCACCAGGTGGACTTTGTCGGCGAATTTCTGCTCGGGGTCCAACGGGATGGAAAAGCTCACCGACAGCGTGCTTGCCCCGTCCAACTGGACTTCGGACACGTCCACCACGCTCAACTCACGGCCGGCATAGCGCTGTTTCAGCGCTGCCACATCCACCGCCGCTTTCGCCGGCTTGGGTGCAACCGTCGCCGCCGCAGGAGCGGTCGGGGCAGCCGGTTTATCGGAGGAATCGCAGGCGCTCAGCAGGGCCAGCGCGCAGGCCAGGAACAGTCCTTTGTTAAGCATGGGGCACTCGTAGTGAGAGGGGTCCGAGGGGTGAACTATATATCAGCCTGCGAGGGGCCGATGAGGTGCTGGTCACATTGACCGACGGAGGGTGCTTTGGTTCTTGATCCTCGCTTATCCCAGCCAAATCCCACAGCTGCTGGAGATCAAAATGTGGGAGCTGGCTTGCCTGCGATAGCGGTGTGTCTGCTATCACTATTTTGACTGACAGTCCGCCATCGCAGGCAAGCCCGCTCCCACATTGGTTCTGCGGTGCAGCGGGGGGCCAGTTACAATACCGCTCCCCCAAAGGAGCCTCCATGACTACCCTGCTCACCGACTGGCGCCACCGCCCCACCCACCGTCGCGTCTGGGCGCTGGCCGCGCCGATGATCCTGTCAAATATTTCGGTGCCGCTGGTGGCCCTGGTCGACAGCATGGTCATCGGCCACCTGCCCCACGCCCACCAGTTGGGCGCCGTGGCCGTCGGTGCCAGCCTGTACACCTTCCTCGCCTGGGCCATGGGCTTTCTGCGCATGGGCTCCACCGGGTTCGCTGCCCAGGCCGCCGGGCGCAATGACGGCGCGGCGCTGCGGCAAATCCTGCTGCAAGGCCTGCTGCTGGCACTGGGGTTGGCGATGTTGCTGGGCACCGTCGGCATTCCGCTGAGCCACCTGGCGTTGGAGTGGATGCAACCCTCTCCCGAACTCAATCAGCTGACCCGCGAGTTTTTCCACACGCGCCTGTTCGGCCTGCCCGCCGCCCTGGCCAGCTACGCGTTGGTGGGCTGGTTCCTGGGGACGCAAAACGCCCGCGCGCCGCTGGCGATTCTGTTGACCACCAACCTGGTCAACATCGCTTTGAACCTGTGGTTCGTTCTCGGCCTGGAGTGGGGCGTGGTCGGCTCCGCACGTGCGTCAGTCATTGCCGAATGGACCGGCGCCCTGCTCGGCCTGGCCCTGACGCAAAACGCCCTGCGCGTCTACCCTGGGCATATCGCCTGGGCCGCGCTCAAAGTTTGGCAAAGCTGGCGCCCGTTGCTGGCGGTGAATCGCGACATTTTCATCCGCAGCCTCGCCCTGCAATCGGTGTTTTTCATGATCACGGTGCAAGGCGCGCGCCTGGGCGACGCCACCGTGGCAGCCAACGCGCTGCTGCTCAATGGCCTGCTGCTGACCGCCCATGCCCTGGACGGCCTGGCCCATGCCGTCGAAGCCCTGTGCGGGCATGCCATCGGCGCCCATGATCGGCAGGCGCTGCGCCGTTCGCTGGTGGTTGCCTGCGGCTGGTCACTGATCGCCAGTGTGGGGTTCGCGCTGCTGTTCACCTTTGCCGGCCATTTGTTTATCGCCATGCAAACCGACATCCCCGACGTGCGCGAAACCGCCGACATTTACCTGCCGTATCTGGCCGTGCTGCCGTTGATTGCGGTGTGGAGCTACTTGCTCGACGGTCTGTTTATCGGCGCCACCCGCGCGCGGGAAATGCGCAACGGCATGCTGCTCACCGTGGCGATGCTGCTGCCCTTCGCCTGGGCGCTGCAGCCGTACGGCAACCACGGCCTGTGGATAACCTTCCTGCTGTTCATGGCCCTGCGCAGCCTTACTTTGTGGGCGATTGCCTGGCGCTTGAATCGGCAGAATCAGTGGCTTGGATAAAGGCCGTGACGCGGTCCAATACCGGCGCCAGCCAGCGTAAGGGCCGAGCGATAGACGCCACCAGTGTCGCGTGGCTGGTCTTGGTGAAGTAAAACACTTCAACCGGTACATCCGCTGTGCGCAGTTTTTTCGCCAACCCACCGGTGTTGCGCGTGGGGTTGACCAGCGTGTCGCTCACCGACGCGATCAACAGACTCGGCGGCGCAGCGTGGCTGACATGGTTGATCGGCTGGGAATCCGGCGGTGAGTCAGGAAAGAAAAACACCGGCTTCACGTCAGGGTTTTCAATCGGCAGGAAGTCGTACGGCCCGGCCAGGCCGATCCAGCCCTTCAGCATTGTGGGCGACAGGTTCACTGCTTTAAGCCAGCGCGGATCCAGCGCCAGCATCGACGCGTTGTAGGCGCCGGAGCTGTGCCCCATCAGGTACAGCTGCCTGGGGTCAGCGCCGTAGTCGGCGATGTGTTGATAAGTCCAGGCGACGGCCTGGGCGTTGTCCTGCAGAAACGAGGGGTAGCGCACTTGCGGGTAGAGCCGGTAGTCGGCGATCACCACCACAATGCCGCGTGAGGCCAGAGCCTCGCCGACAAAACCGTAGTCATCCTTGGCGCCGCTGTTCCAGCTGCCGCCGTAGAAAAACACCACGACCGGGGTGTTGGGCAATGCCTTGATCGGACGGTAGACATCGAGTGTTTGGCGCGGGTCATCGCCGTAGGCAATGGAGGCGGTTTTGGTAAAGGTGCTGGAGGGCGTGAGTGCGTTGAGCACTTTGATGGGGGAGCAGGCCGCCAGGAATGCGGCGAATGCCAGGGTGAAGGCTTGCAGCCATTTGCTCGACATCGTTCAGACCCCACATGCAAGGCACTGCCAAATGAAGATTTAAATGTGGGAGCGGGCTTGCTCGCGAAGGCGGTGGGTCAGTTAACACATGTGTGACTGATGTACCGCTTTTCGCGAGCAAGCCCGCTCCCACATTAGATTGCTATCAGCTTAGATCACGACGACAGGTACGAAGAACGCGTCAAACCAAGACGCAACGCGTCGAGGAACTGCGTACGCTCCGACGCACTGATCTTCGCGCTCGCGCACTTGTCACGGTAGTGCGTCATCAACTCCTCCGGCGACAAGTGCACATAGCGCAGCATGTCTTCGATGGTGTCGTGGGTCTCGATCCCGGCGCTGTACACCGAACCGTCTTCACGCTGGTAGATGTTCACCGAGTCGGTGTCGCCGAACAGGTTGTGCATGTCGCCCAGGATTTCCTGGTAAGCGCCCACCAGGAAAATGCCCAGCAAGTAGTCTTCACCTTCGTTCAAGGCGTGCACCGGCAAACTGGTTTCGATGCTCTGCTCGTCGACGTATTGCTTGATCTTGCCGTCGGAGTCGCAGGTCAGGTCTTGCAGCACGGCGCGGCGCAGCGGCTCTTCGTCGAGACGGTGCAGCGGCAGAATCGGCAGGACCTGGCCGATCGCCCAGGTGTCCGGCAGGCTCTGGAACACCGAGAAGTTGCAGATGTACTTGTCGGCCAGCTTGTCGTTGAGCTCGTCCAGCACCTGGCGGTGCGAACGCTGACGGGCTTTGAGCGAGTCGTGCAGGCGGCGGCACACCGCGAAGTAGCACTGCTCGGCCAAGGCTTTTTCCGCCAGGGTGATCTTGCCGTCGGCGTACTGGGTGGCCACGTCGCTCATGTAGTGCGTGGCACGCCAGTAAGTTTCGGTGACCATCTCGATGTCGGTCGGGCCCAGCAGGTCCACCAGCCACTGCACGGTTTCCGGCAGGTTTTCCTTGTTCTCGATCAGCGGGATTTCGTCGTTGTGTTTCTCGACGTCGGTGACTTGCACCACCAGCATGGCGTGGTGGGCGGTCAGGGAACGGCCGCTTTCGGAGAAGATATGCGGGTGCGGCAGGCTCTGCGCGTCGCAGAATTCCTTGAGCATGCCCACGACCACGCCGGCGTAGTCATCCATGTCGTAGTTGATCGAGCTGGCGTTACGCGAGTGGGTACCGTCGTAGTCCACGCCCAGGCCGCCGCCGACGTCGATGTGGTCCACCGGCAAACCGAGGTTGCGCAGTTCGCCGTAGTAACGAATGGCTTCCTTGAACCCATGCTGATAGTCGGCCAGGTTGGCGATCTGCGAACCCATGTGGAAGTGCAGCAGGCGGATGCCCTGGTCCAGGCCGGCAGCGCGGAAGCGCTCGACCACCGACAGCAGTTGCGCCGCCGACAAACCGAACTTGGACTTTTCGCCACCGGTGTCTGCCCACTTGCTCGACGCCAGGGACGACAACCGCACGCGCAGGCCGACCTGTGGCTTGACCTTGAGGTTGGCCGCCTCTTCGATCACCAGCGCCACTTCGGATTCTTTCTCGATCACGATGAACACGTTGTGGCCCAGCTTCTGGCCCATCAGCGCGAGGCGGATGAACTCACGGTCTTTGTAACCGTTGCAGACGATGGTGCCGCCTTTCGGTGCCAGGGCCAGCACAGCCAGCAGCTCAGGCTTGGAGCCGGCTTCCAGGCCGATGGAAACGTCCTGGGTGGCGATGATGTTCTCGATCACCGCTTCCTGCTGGTTCACCTTGATCGGGTACAGCGCGGTGTACTTGCTCTGGTATTCCAGGCGCTCGATGTTCGCGTCGAACGCACCGGTCAGCTGGCGCACGCGGTCTTGCAGGATGTCGGGGAAGCGCACCAGCAGCGGCAAGGACAGGCCGCTTTTGCGCAGCTCGTCAACTTGTTCGTACAGATCGACAGGCGTGCTGTTCGGGCCGTTCGGACGGACTTCAACGCGACCGGCTTCATTGATCGCGAAATACCCGGCCCCCCAATGGCGAATCCCGTAAACACTGCGGCTGTCCGCAACTGTCCATTGGCTGCCATCGTCTTTGCGTGTGCGTCGTACGGACATCGAAGTCCCCTATATAAAGTCGAAGATCACCACACCCTTCTTGTAAGGCTGGCGAAGTCTAAAGAATGAAAATGACGATTTGCCTGTAAGGAAGGTAGACCCCACTCGCAGGACAGAGTTTAGACACCGGTCAGGAACAGGCTCTGTGAAAACCATGGAGACGACAGTTCGCGTTCAGCAAACCGGCGATCGGGGTGGGTTTCACAGAGGCTGCTAGCCGCCGGATTTCTTCGCCTTGTAACCCAGCTTGATCAGCTCGGCCAACAGCAACTCGACGTGATCGCCCTGGATCTCGATAACGCCGTCTTTCAACGCGCCACCGGTGCCACAGCGCTTTTTCAGCGTGGTAGCCAGTTCCTTCAGGGCATCTTCGGCCAGCGGCACGCCGGTGATGGTGGTCACCGTCTTGCCGCCACGGCCTTTGCTCTCGCGTCGCACGCGCGCAATACCGTCGCCTTCAGGGATCAGGGTCTGTTTGCAGGTGCACGAATCCACGGGCTGACGACAGTCCGGGCAGTGTCGACCTGCGTCGGTGGAAAATACCAGGCCACCAAGGGCGGCGAAGGATGCGGCTTTTTTGGCCACCGGCAATCCTCTTGGGAGGACAAAGACTGATCGGCGCTCACCAGGAGCATTACCGACCGCGAAGCCCCACTCAGGCAGGGGCAGCGCTACCGAACCGCAAAGGTGGTTCGGGTGAAAAGTCGCGCAGTGTAACGGCAAAAAGCCGGCTTGCTAAGAGCCAAATAGCGCCAATTTATGCAACTTTAGCGACGCAAGGCCAGATAGCGCCGCAAGCCCTCTTGAGCGTCCGGGCAGTAAGGCTTTTGTTCAGCTTCCTGCAGGACAATGTCAATGGGCAAAAACCGCGCTTCCATCACCTCTTCCGGTTGCAGGCGCAACGGGCCATCCCAGACAGCAGAGTAGGATTTGCACCAGAGCCGGCTGTCGCCATCCTCAAAGTAGAAATGGTCATGCTCGACCAGCGCCACGCCCGCAACGCCGAGCTCTTCTTGCAGCTCACGGACCGCCGAATCGGCGTAGCTCTCACCGGCCGCCACCATGCCGCCCGCTGCGGTGTCCCAGAAACCCGGGTACATCGCTTTGCTCAGGGTGCGCCGATGCACACACAACTCACCGGCAGAATTGAACAGGAAGATAAAGGTGCAACGGCCGATCAGGCCACGTCGGCGCAGGTCGGATCGCACCAGGGTACCGAGCAGGTTGTCATGCTCATCAACCCAGGCGATCAGTTCAGCGTCGGAGGCCGCGCGGTGCGCGGCCTCCTTTTGAGTAGCGTCCATCATCACCCCTGGTTGAGGAGCTGACGCAAGTCGATCACTGCAGCGTTTGCCCGGGAAATATAGTTGGCCATGACCAGCGAGTGGTTGGCGAGGATGCCAAAGCCACTGCCGTTCAGAATCATAGGGCTCCACACCGGCTCCTGCGAGGCCTCCAGCTCACGAATGATCTGGCGCACGCTGACGGTGGCGTTTTTCTTGGCCAGCACGTCGGCAAAGTCGACTTCGATGGCGCGCAGCAGGTGGGACAAGGCCCAGGCCTGGCCACGAGCCTCGTAGAACACGTTGTCGATCTGCATCCATGGGGTTTCCACCACTTCTTCATCGACCTGCGGCACTTCACCAGGCGCCAGGGCTTCGGTTTTCAGTGCGGTGTTCAGTTTCACCCGGCCAACACTGGCCGACAGGCGTTGCGACAGCGAACCCAAGCGGGTCGCGACATCGCCCAGCCAGTTGTTCAGGTTGTCGGCACGCGCGTAGAACAGCGCGCCGCGCTGGTTCGGGTCCGACAGGCGCGCTTCATAGCGGCTCAGGGAATTGATGCCTTCCTGGTACTCCGACTCGCTGGAAGGCAGCACCCAGCTCTTGTTATCGAAGTTGAAACGCGGCTCGGCCTTGGCCAAGTCAGCGTCTTCGGCCGACTGCGACTGGGAACGGGCGAAGTCTTTACGCAGGGCACGGGTCAGGTCACGCACCTGCACCAGCACGCCGTATTCCCAGCTCGGCATGTTGTCCATCCACAGGCCCGGCGGGAAACGGTCGTTGGAAATGTAGCCACCAGGCTTGTTCAGCAAGGTGCCGACCACGGTCTTGAGGGTTTCGACAGTGGTGTAGCCCACCACCATCTGCTTGCCTTCCTTCTCGGCGGCAAGCTGGGCATTTTGCTGGACCGGGAACAGCGCCGGCTCTTCGCTCCAGTACCAACCCAGGGCGCCGGTGACCAACAGGTACAAACCCAGCACGCTGAGCAAGGCTTTGCTCATCAGCAGGTTGCGAAAGTAACTACGGTTGGCCGACTTGGGCTCAGGGGCGGGGCCTTTGGCACTGCCTGCGCGGTTTTTCCAGTCCAGCATGGCGATATCCTTTCAATCACTTGAGTTCATGCACGTCATTTGTCCGGGTGCGTTCAAACACTCCGACCACAACCCTAACCCATCGTGCCCATCGGCGCGGGGCTTTTAACCGAAAGTGGCGCACAGGGGATGTTCGACTATAAATGAAGCACGCTTTTTACGCAGCGCGACCATCAGGTCAAAAACTGAATGGCCCAGACTGCTACTTAATTGACGTATGACACTCATGTGGGAGAAAAGAGGTGCTAGCATAGAGCCATCAGTCGACCTCAGCATGCACCCTAACTAGTAGTCAGGATATGACCGAGCCAGAAGACCCCAGCCGTGAGCGTCTCAAGCACCATTTTGCCCAGCGGGTAATTCATCAGGCACGTCAAATTCTTGAGATCTGGCAACGCCTGCAACGCAGCGAATGGTCGAACACCGATCTGTCCGAACTCAGCGAAGCCAACCTGCGCCTGCTGCGCTTTGCCGAGCGTTTCGAGCAGCCGGAACACGGCCAACTGGCGCGGCACATCGGCGAGTCCCTCAAGGCGGTGGATGAAAATCGCGGCCGCCTGAGCAGCCAGGTGATCACCGAGCTCAACCGCCTGATGCAGCGCCTGTCCCGCACCGGCCTGCGCCAGGGCGACCAGTTGGAACAAACTTTCCTGCCCCCCATGCGCAAGCCGATCTACGTGATGCTGGCCGATCACGACCGCGCCGAGCGCCTGGCCAAGCAGCTTGAATTCTTTGGCATGAGCGCCCAGTCCCTGGACAGCGTGGCAGCCTTTCGCGCGTCGCTGGCCGAGCGCCTGCCGTCGGCCATCGTGATGGATGTGGATTTCTGCGGCGCAGGCCTGGGCCTCAAGCTCGCCGCCGAAGCTCAGGAAGGCCTGGAGCAAAAGCTGCCGCTGCTGTTTTTCAGCCTGCACGAAACCGACACCCCGACGCGCCTGGCTGCCGTGCGCGCCGGCGGCCAGGAATTTCTCACTGGCACGCTTGAGGCCTCAAGCCTGCTGGAAAAGATCGAGGTGCTGACCTGCGTCGCGCAGTACGAGCCCTATAAGGTGCTGATCATCGACGACTCACGCGCCCAGGCGCTGCACACCGAGCGCCTGCTCAACAGCGCCGGGATCGTCACGCGCACCTTGATCGAGCCGATCCAGGCGATGGCCGAACTGGCGGACTTCCAGCCGGACCTGATCATCCTCGACATGTACATGCCCGCCTGCACCGGCACCGAACTGGCCAAAGTGATCCGCCACAATGACCGTTACGTCAGCGTGCCGATCATTTACCTGTCGGCCGAAGACGACCTTGACAAGCAACTGGACGCCATGAGCGAAGGCGGCGACGACTTCCTCACCAAGCCGATCAAACCGCGCCACCTGATCACCACCGTGCGCAACCGCGCGGCGCGTGCACGCAACCTTAAAGCACGGATGGTGCGCGACAGCCTGACCGGGCTGTACAACCACACCCATATTCTGCAACTGCTGGAAGACTGCAGCTTTCGCGCGCGCCGCGAGAACAAGCCGCTGAGCTTTGCCATGCTCGACATTGACCACTTCAAGCGGGTCAACGACAGTCACGGCCACCCCATGGGCGACCGCGTGATCAAGAGCCTGGCGCTGTTTCTCAAGCAGCGCTTGCGCAAGACCGACTACATCGGCCGCTACGGCGGTGAAGAATTTGCCATCGTGATGCCCGACACCGACCTGGAATCGGCCTGCAAAGTGCTGGACGAAATCCGTGGGCGGTTTGCCGAAATTCACTACCCGGCCCAGCCGCAGGATTTGTGGTGCACCTTCAGCGCCGGGCTGGTGGAGCTGTGCGACGGTTCCGACAGCTTGATGATGGCCGCTCAGGCAGACGAGGCGCTGTACCGCGCCAAGGACGCCGGGCGTAACCGCGTGCAGGCTGCGCGCACATCAAAGCAAAGTGCCATCTTTTCACCGGAATCCACCGATTCCGTCATAACTCTGTAATGGAAACGCAATAACTTCAGGCACTTATCTTTTGCTGTCGGTTGAAACCACGCATGCGCCTGAAGCTGCTGACCAATTTAAATACCCTTCTGCTGGTGGCCGTGTGCCTGGCGCTCGGGGCGACGCTATGGTGGTCGCAACGCGCACTGGAACGGCCTTATTTGCTGATGGAGCGCTACCTGGGCCTGTCGCAGGCGTTTCAGAATCAGGCCGCGCGCAATATCGACGACTACCTGGCCAGCGGCGACGCGTTGCGTTTGAGCAGTGCCGGTCAGAGCCTGGAAAACCTCCTGCAGCACCTCGATGAACTGCCGGCGGACCTCGCGCAGAACCTGCGCCCCAGCCTGGTCGAACTGGACACCTTCAGCAAAACCGACCTGCTGGCCGCCGGCAAACTGGCCGGCGACCCACAAGCGCTGCTGCTGCAAGCCGAACGTGAGCTGGGCGCGAATCTGGAACAGTTGAGCCAGTACGCCACGGGCGTCACTTCACCCGACGCTGCACGCTACTTGCCGCCGCTGCTGGCCGCGTCCCAGCACTTGGGCAAACTGTCACTGGCCCGCGACAAGCTGGTGAGCAGCGGGCGCGCAGAGCTGGCCGATGAAGTCGAGCGCGAAGTTGCCAGCATCCGCACGCAGGCCGACCTGTTGGCGCAGTTACCGCTGCTGGGCGTAAAGGCCAGCGCCGAGTCCAGCGCGGATGATTTCTCCGCCATGCTGGGCCTGGAAAGCAGCGAAAAAGCCGAAGTGCAGGACACCGGCGTGGACCTCAAACGCGAACTCAACAGCCTGCTGACCCGCTACCCTGCCGAACTCAAGCGCACTCGCGATCAGATCCAGCTGCGCACTGCGCTGGCCGACAGCACCCATGTGAAGATTGCTGCCGTGCAGCAAGCCATCGCCGGCCTGGAACCCGTTGTTCGCGCCCAACATGCCAGAATCCAGGGCGAAGTGCGCCTGATGCAAGGCGTGATGATCGGGTTGATTTTGCTCATCGCACTGCTGATCGACACGCTGCAACGACGGCTGGCAAGGGTACTGACCAACCTCGCACCGGCCTTGTCCACTTGGGCCGAAGGCGACTTCAGCCAGTCGATTGCCTTGGGCAAGACCAACCGTGAACTCCACGACATCGAGGCCTCGCTTAACCGCCTGCGTGCTTACCTGGTGGACTTGGTGGGCACCATTCGCGGCAATGCCGAAGAAGTCGCCGGCAGCAGCCGCGCCCTCGCCGAACTGAGCAGCGGGTTGCACGACGGCGCTGAGCGCCAGGCCGGCGATACGGCGCAGATCCGTGATTCGCTGGGTGAACTGGAGGCGACCATCCAGCAAGTCGCCGGTGATGCCAGCCAGGCGGCTGGCGCCAGCCGCAGTGCAGGCCAGGCCGTGGAACAGGGCCAACGGGTGATCGGCCTGAGCCTGACCGGGCTGCATGCTCTGGTGGGCGAGGTGCAGCAAAACGCGCAGATGATCGAAAAACTCGCCGAAGAGTCTGCCACCATCGGCGGCGTGCTGACGGTGATTCGCGCGATTGCCGACCAGACCAACCTGCTCGCGCTCAATGCCGCCATCGAGGCTGCACGGGCCGGTGAGGCCGGACGCGGATTTGCCGTGGTAGCCGATGAGGTCCGCTCGCTGGCGCAACGCACCGCCGGTGCCACGGCCGAAATCCAGAGCCTGATCGCCGGCCTGCAAACCGCCGCCCACCAGTCAGTGCAAGGCATGCGCACCCAGGTCGAACACGCTGAGGCCACCGCCCAGCAAGCCCAGGCGGCGGATGGCGCGCTGGATGAAATCGTCGGGGCAATTCAGACCATCTCCGACACAGCGGTGCGCATCGCCGATGTGACCGCGCAGCAGAGTGGCGCCGTCAGTGAGATTCGCGACAACAGCGAGCGGATTCACCAACTGGGTGAGGATAATCTGCTGCGCATCGGCCAGGGCCGCCGCCAGGGCGAACACCTGCTGGTGCTGGGTGGGCAGCTGAACACGGCGGTTCAGGCGTTCCGGGTTTGAGCCCATCTCCTGCCCTATGGAGAGCAAAAAGTGGGAGGGGGCTTGCCCCCGATGACAGTGTGTCACTCACTGCATGTGTGCCTAATGCAGCGCATCGGGGGCAAGCCCCCTCCCACATTTGACATCCACAGTATTCAAGACAGTGTTGCCAATGACTGGATACTGCACCCCAGTCACAAATTTTGCGCAATCCTCGCTAATCGTGCTGCCTACTGCATAGAACTGGACAGTCACAAAGGCTTTGCGGCATAGTCGCCGGGTTCTGACGTACCCACATCAATAACAAGGAACAGCCGATGGCGACCTTACTGGTTCTTCACGGACCCAACCTGAACCTGCTCGGCACCCGCGAACCGGGCGTCTACGGGGCAGTCACCCTCGATCAGATCAACCTCGATCTTGAACGACGGGCGCGTGAGGCCGGCCACCATTTGCTCTACCTGCAAAGCAATGCCGAGTACGAATTGATTGATCGCATCCATGCCGCGCGCGGCGAAGGCGTGGACTTTATCCTGATCAATCCCGCCGCTTTTACGCACACGAGTGTTGCATTACGTGACGCGCTGCTGGCGGTGAGCATCCCATTCATCGAAGTGCATTTGTCCAACGTGCACAAACGCGAAGCTTTCCGCCATCACTCCTACTTCTCCGACGTAGCGGTAGGCGTGATCTGCGGCCTTGGCGCCAGCGGTTACCGACTGGCCCTGGAGGCCGCCCTGGAACACATTGAACAACCGGCCAAGCGCCCCTGACCGACCCTTGGGAGTTGATGATTCATGGATATCCGTAAAGTTAAGAAACTGATCGAACTGCTGGAAGAATCCGGTATCGACGAGCTGGAAATCAAGGAAGGCGAAGAGTCCGTACGGATCAGCCGTCACAGCAAGACCCCGGCTCAACAGTTCTACGCACCACAGATGCAAGCACCGGCTCCGGCCGCTGCTGCTCCAGCCGCCGCACCTGCTGCCGCTGCTCCAGCCGCACCTGCCGCGCCTGTACTGAACGGCTTCGTGGTCAAGTCGCCAATGGTCGGTACGTTCTACCGCACCCCGGCACCGACCTCGCCAGCCTTCGTTGAAGTCGGCGCAACCGTGAAAGTGGGCGACACCATCTGCATCGTTGAAGCGATGAAGATGATGAACCACATCACCGCTGAAAAAGCCGGCGTCATCGAATCCATCCTGGTAGAAAACGGTCAGCCGGTTGAGTACGACCAGCCGCTGTTCACCATCGTTTGAACCGCGGAGCGCCTTCGATGTTGAAACCTGCGAAGAAACTGCAAAAAGTCCTGATCGCCAACCGCGGCGAGATCGCGCTGCGTATCCTGCGCGCCTGTAAGGAAGAGGGCATCAAGACCGTCGCTGTTTACTCGACGGCCGATACCGAATTGATGCACGTGAAACTGGCGGACGAGAGCATCTGCATCGGCCCGCCACTGGCGACCAACTCGTACCTGAAGGTCTCCAACATCATCGCGGCCGCTGAAGTGACCGGCGCTGATGGCATCCACCCAGGCTACGGTTTCCTTGCGGAAAACGCCGACTTCGCCGAACAAGTGGAAAAATCCGGGTTTGCCTTCATCGGCCCGAAAGCCGAAACCATTCGCCTGATGGGCGACAAGGTATCGGCCAAGGACGCCATGATCGCTGCCGGCGTGCCAACCGTTCCAGGTTCCGATGGCCCACTGCCTGAAGACGAGGCAACCGCTCTGCGCATTGGTCGCGAAGTCGGTTACCCGGTGATCATCAAGGCCGCCGGTGGCGGTGGTGGTCGCGGCATGCGCGTGGTGCACAAGGAAGAAGACCTGATCGAAGCCGCCAAGCAGACCCGCTCCGAAGCGGCTGCCTGGTTCGGCAACCCGATGGTCTACCTGGAGAAGTACCTGACCAACCCACGTCACGTGGAAGTGCAGGTACTGTCCGACGGCCAGGGCCACGCCATCCACCTGGGCGACCGCGATTGCTCGCTGCAACGTCGTCACCAGAAGGTACTGGAAGAAGCTCCGGCACCGGGCCTGGACGAAACCGCTCGCCAGGAAGTGCTGGCGCGCTGCGTCAAGGCGTGCATCGACATCAACTACCGTGGCGCCGGTACGTTCGAGTTCCTCTACGAGAACGGCCGCTTCTACTTCATCGAGATGAACACTCGTGTGCAGGTAGAGCACCCGGTGTCGGAGATGGTCACCGGTATCGACATCGTCAAGGAGATGCTGAGCATCGCCGCCGGTAACGTGCTGTCCTTCACCCAGGACGACGTGAAGATCCACGGCCACTCGCTGGAGTGCCGGATCAACGCCGAAGACCCGAAAACCTTTATTCCGAGTCCAGGCCTGGTCAAGCATTTCCATGCTCCAGGCGGCAACGGCGTTCGCGTCGATTCGCACCTGTACAGCGGCTACAAGGTTCCGTCCAACTACGACTCGCTGATCGGCAAGCTGATCACCTGGGGCGCCACGCGCGACGAGGCCATGGCCCGCATGCGCAACGCCCTGGACGAAATCGTGGTAGACGGCATCAAGACCAACATCCCGCTGCATCGGGACCTGGTGCGTGATGAAGGCTTCTGCGAAGGTGGTGTGAACATTCACTACCTGGAACACAAGCTGGCCAACCAGTAAGTGCTCCACCCAACAAAGCCGCCTTCGGGCGGCTTTGTTGTTTCTGAGCCCTCTATTCTGAAGATGTCCATCGTTCAAATGTGGGAGGGGGCTTGCCCCCGATCAGGTAGCGCCAGTGAATGCATCCGTGCCTTACCCACCGCCATCGGGGGCAAGCCCCCTCCCACATTCGGTCCGTGTTCATTCAGCACAGTCGTCTTCTGCTGTTCGCTCGCGTAAACTTGCGCGCTTTCGCGACCCCGCAGTCGCACACTCATTTTTTTCAAAGGTGCCCGCCATGCCTTGGCTGCAAGTCCGTCTCGCCATCAGCCCAGAACAAGCCGAAACCTACGAAGACGCTTTTCTTGAAGTCGGCGCCGTCTCGGTGACATTCATGGACGCCGAAGACCAACCGATCTTCGAACCGGAACTCAACACCACGCCGCTGTGGTCGCACACCCACCTGCTGGCCCTGTTCGAAGACGGCACCGATGCCGCCGCCGTGCTGGCCCATATGGAGTTGCTCACCGGCGGCCCGTTGCCCGAGCACCACAGCGAAGTGATCGAAGACCAGGACTGGGAGCGCAGCTGGATGGACAACTTCCAGCCGATGCGCTTTGGCCAGCGCCTGTGGATCGTACCGAGCTGGCACGCCGCACCTGAGCCGGACGCCGTCAACCTGCTGCTCGACCCGGGCCTGGCGTTCGGCACAGGCACCCACCCAACCACCGCACTGTGCCTGGAATGGCTGGACGGCCAGAACCTGACCGACTGCAACGTGCTGGACTTCGGTTGCGGCTCCGGGATTCTGGCGATTGCCGCCCTGCTGCTGGGCGCCAAGGAAGCCGTCGGCACCGACATCGACGTGCAAGCCCTGGAGGCCTCCCGCGATAACGCCGGGCGCAACAACATCCCTGAGGGCAAATTCCCCCTCTACCTGCCGGAGCAATTGCCCCAGGTGCAGGCCGATGTGCTGGTGGCGAATATCCTCGCCGGGCCTTTGGTCTCGCTGGCGCCGCAGTTGTCGAGCCTGGTCAAGCCGGGCGGTCGCCTGGCGTTGTCGGGCATTCTTGCCGAGCAAGGTGAAGACGTGGCTGCGGCCTATGCCGCGGATTTCGATCTGGATCCGATCGCCAACCGTGATGGCTGGGTACGCATCAGCGGTCGTCGGCGCTAGAATGAGCGCTTGCCTGAATCGGATGGCCGCATGACCGACAGTTTCGTCACCCAGTGCCCGCATTGCCAAGCGCGCTTTCGCGTCAGCCACGCTCAATTGAGCGTGGCCCGTGGCGTGGTTCGCTGCGGCTCGTGCCTGCAAGTGTTCAACGCCGCGCGCCAATTGCTGGAGCAGCGCGCCAGCACCTCGGCGCCGGAACCCGAGCAGCCAAGCGTCGCCGAACACGCCGTTGAGCCAGTGCCCCAGGCACCGCGGGCCATCAGCCAGAAACAGTGGACCGCCGAAGAGCTGGACCTGGACAACCTGGACCTGGACGAAGAACTGGCCAAGCTCGAACGCCGCGAGATTCAACACACGCAACCGCTCGGCGCGGAGCGTCGCCAGGCAAGCAGCGAGCGCCGGCAAAA
The DNA here is from genome assembly GCF_003852315.1 of Pseudomonas sp. LBUM920. Classification (NCBI taxonomy): domain Bacteria; kingdom Pseudomonadati; phylum Pseudomonadota; class Gammaproteobacteria; order Pseudomonadales; family Pseudomonadaceae; genus Pseudomonas; species Pseudomonas edsoni (SeqCode). The sequence continues at coordinate 709,691 of NZ_CP027762.1, read as the reverse complement.
AGAAGATGCCCTCAGCGCCAGCCGCGACACCGTCAAGGCCGAAGAAGAAAAATGGGCCGCCAGCCTGTTCAGCGAGCCACCCGAAGAGCGCACCCAGGCAAGCGAAGACGAACCTGAGTCGGCCAAGACGCCTGCGACCAAGCAACGCACCGAGCCGTCGATGTCGTTCAACATCGACGATATCGACGATGAGCCCCCGCTGCGTTCTCCACCTGATGACGACGATGACGACCTCGACCCGCCGTTCACGCCGCTGACGGCGGCAGCGGACGCGCCGGACCCTGAAGACCGCCCGCAACCGCGGCGCAAGCGTGCGCGCACGGAAACCAGCGTTCACGACGATGTACTCCAGGACCTGGAAGACGACCCGCTGCACCTGTATGCGCAGAAACGTCCGACGAGCTGGGGCCGTCGCCTCATCTGGATAGTCCTGGTGCTGCTGGCCGCCGCGGGCCTGGCGGGCCAGTACATCGCCTATCAATTCGACGACCTGGCTCGCCAGGACGCTTATCGCCCGTGGTTCCAGCAACTGTGTCCAACCCTCGGTTGCACCGTCCCATCACGGGTCGATATTGCCCACATCAAGAGCAGCAACCTGGTGGTGCGCAGCAATCCCGAGTTCGCCGGGGCGCTGGTGGTGGATGCAATCATCTATAACCGCGCCACGTTCTCGCAGCCCTTCCCGCTGCTGGAGCTGCGCTTTGCCGATTTGAACGGCGGCCTGATTGCCAGTCGTCGCTTCAAACCGGCCGAATACCTCAGTGGTGAGCTGGCCGGGGTGAGCGAAATGCCTTCGCAGACACCGATCCATATTTCCCTGGATATCCTCGATCCAGGCAATAAAGCCGTAAATTACAGCCTGAGTTTCCACTCGCCCGAGTGAGGCGCCGCGCATGCCGAGGTTTGACGGCAGATTATTGACTGGACACTGCGCAACCAAACCGACCGCGATAAAGAAATAACTGTTCAGATTTTATCCAATTCAGCCTTTATCCAGTCATCGAGAGCGGGTATCATGCCAACCCTTTTTCGAACTCTAATGATCCGGCCCCACAACAGGGAAGTCCTATGTCGGCGGTACGCATCGGCCCATACACATTGCAAAACGGCTTGATCCTCGCCCCGATGGCGGGCGTCACCGACCAGCCCTTTCGTCAGCTGTGCAAGCGTTTGGGCGCGGGTCTAGTAGTCTCTGAAATGGTCACCAGCGACATGAGCTTGTGGAACACCCGCAAATCGCGGATGCGCATGATCCACGAAGGTGATCCCGAGCCCCGCTCGGTACAGATCGCCGGTGGCGATGCACAGATGCTCGCGGACGCGGCCCGGGCCAACGTGGAGTTGGGCGCACAGATCATCGACATCAACATGGGCTGCCCGGCCAAGAAGGTCTGCAACAAGGCCGCCGGTTCCGCCCTGTTGAAAGATGAGCAATTGGTAGCCGAGATCCTGCAGGCCGTTGTCGCCGCAGTGGATGTGCCGGTCACCCTGAAGATTCGTACCGGCTGGGACCGGGACAACAAGAACGGCCTGACGGTGGCGAAGATCGCCGAACAGGCAGGCATTACAGCGCTGGCGGTGCATGGCCGCACCCGCGCCGACCTTTACACCGGTGAAGCCGAGTACGACACCATTGCCGCGATCAAGCAGGCAGTGTCGATCCCGGTCTTTGCCAATGGCGATATCGACTCAGCCGAGAAAGCCCGGCGCGTGCTGCACGCAACCGGTGCCGATGGCTTGTTGATTGGCCGGGCCGCCCAGGGGCGGCCATGGATTTTTCGTGAGATCGAGCATTTTCTGCGTACTGGCGAAGTCATGCCGGCACCGGAGCTGATCGAGGTGGAACGTATTCTGCTAGAGCATCTGGCCGCCCTGCACGCCTTCTATGGAGACGTGATGGGAGTACGCATTGCTCGCAAGCATGTCGGCTGGTATCTCGCAACCTTGCCGGGCGCCAGGGAGTTTCGCGCCCACTTCAATCGTTTGGATGATACGGAAGCACAGTGCGCCAACGTTCGTGAGTTCTTCAGCGAGCGTTACAAGAGCCTGGGGACAGGGGACGGAGAGGGGGTGGCCGCATGACGATGATGACCGAGACTTTAGTGAGTGGAACAACACCCGTGAGCGACAACGTCAATTTGAAACAGCACCTCAACACGCCGAGCGAAGAAGGCCAGACCCTTCGCGGGAGTGTCGAGAAGGCGCTGCACAATTATTTCGCCCACCTAGAGGGCGCTTCCGTCACGGACGTGTACAACCTGGTGCTCTCCGAAGTCGAGGCGCCCTTGCTCGAAAGCGTGATGAACTACGTCAAGGGCAACCAGACCAAAGCCAGTGAGCTGCTGGGCCTCAACCGTGGCACCTTGCGCAAAAAGCTCAAGCAGTACGATTTGCTGTAAGCATTCAATCAAACCAGAAAGGCGCCCGCGTAAAAAACGGACGCCTTTTTTGCTGACTCCTTTGCTTTTGATGGAAATTGAAATGACCGACCAGACTACCCGCCTGCCGATCCGCCGCGCCTTGATCAGTGTTTCCGACAAGACCGGGATCCTCGAATTTGCCCGGGAGCTGGAAGCCCTGGGTGTGGAAATCCTCTCCACGGGCGGGACCTTCAAACTGCTGCAGGACAACGGCGTGGCCGCAGTAGAAGTCGCGGACTACACCGGTTTCGCAGAAATGATGGACGGTCGGGTCAAAACCCTGCACCCGAAAATCCACGGCGGGATCCTCGGTCGTCGCGGTATCGACGACGCCATCATGAGCGAGCACGGCATCAAGCCGATCGACCTGGTGGCCGTTAACCTGTATCCGTTCGAAGCCACCATCAACAAGCCAGGCTGCGACCTGCCGACCGCCATCGAAAACATCGATATCGGCGGCCCGACCATGGTTCGCTCGGCAGCCAAGAACCACAAAGACGTGGCCATCGTGGTGAACGCCAGCGACTATGCCAACGTGCTGGAAAGCCTGAAAGCCGGCGGCCTGACTTACGCCCAGCGTTTCGACCTGATGCTCAAGGCGTTCGAACACACCGCCGCCTACGACGGCATGATCGCCAACTACATGGGCACCGTGAACCAGGCCGCCGAGACCCTGAGCACAGAGGGCCGCAGCCAGTTCCCCCGCACCTTCAACAGCCAGTTCATCAAGGCCCAGGAAATGCGCTACGGCGAGAACCCGCACCAAAGCGCGGCGTTCTACGTTGAGGCCAAACCTGCTGAAGTCGGCATCGCCACCGCGACCCAACTGCAAGGCAAAGAGCTGTCCTACAACAACGTGGCCGACACCGACGCCGCGCTGGAATGCGTGAAGAGCTTCGTCAAGCCGGCCTGCGTGATCGTCAAGCACGCCAACCCGTGCGGCGTGGCCGTGAGCCCGGACGCTGAAGGCGGTATCCGCCAGGCGTACGAACTGGCCTACGCCACCGACACCGAATCGGCCTTCGGCGGCATCATTGCCTTCAACCGCGAGCTGGACGCCGAAACCGCCAAGGCCATCGTCGAACGTCAGTTCGTTGAAGTGATCATTGCCCCAAGCGTGAGTGAAGAAGCGCGCGCCATCGTTGCCGCGAAAGCCAACGTGCGCCTGCTGGCCTGTGGCGAGTGGTCGGCTGACCGTGCTGCTGCCTGGGACTACAAGCGCGTCAATGGCGGCTTGCTGGTACAGAGCCGCGACATCGGCATGATCGGCAGCGAAGACCTCAAGGTCGTGACCAAACGCGCGCCGACCGAGCAGGAAATAAACGACCTGATATTCGCCTGGAAAGTCGCCAAGTACGTTAAGTCCAACGCCATCGTCTACGCCAAGAACCGCCAGACCATCGGTGTCGGCGCCGGCCAGATGAGCCGCGTGAACTCGGCGCGTATCGCTGCGATCAAGGCTGAGCATGCCGGTTTGCAGGTAGCCGGTTCGGTGATGGCTTCCGACGCGTTCTTCCCGTTCCGTGATGGCCTGGACAACGCCGCCAAAGCCGGCGTTACCGCAGTGATCCAACCGGGCGGCTCGATGCGTGACGCCGAAGTGATCGCCGCCGCTGATGAGGCTGGCATTGCCATGGTCTTCACCGGCATGCGTCACTTCCGCCACTGACAGATTGATCCCAAGCGGGCACTGGCCCTCTGTGGGGGCTGGCTTGCCTGCGATGCGGGCGCCTCGGTGTATCAAGTACACCGAGGTGTTGCTATCGCAGGCAAGCCAGCTGCCACAGAACGCGGCCCACGGTGCTCCCAGAATTTGCGTCATCCGAGGTTTTTGAAATGAATGTTTTGATCATTGGCAGCGGCGGCCGTGAACACGCCCTGGCCTGGAAAGTTGCCCAGGACCCGCGCGTCCAGAAAGTATTCGTCGCACCCGGCAACGCCGGCACCGCCATTGAAGCCAAGTGCGAAAACGTCGCCATCGACGTATTGGCCCTTGAGCAGTTGGCTGACTTCGCCGAGAAGAATGTGTCCCTGACCATCGTCGGTCCGGAAGTGCCGTTGGTGGCTGGCGTCGTCGACCTGTTCCGCAGCCGTGGCCTGGACTGCTTCGGGCCGACTGCCGGCGCAGCCCAACTGGAAGGCTCGAAAGCCTTCACCAAAGATTTTTTGGCCCGCCACAAGATCCCGACGGCCGACTACCAGAACTTCACCGAGATCGAGCCGGCCCTGGCGTACCTGCGTGAAAAAGGTGCACCGATCGTCATCAAGGCCGACGGCCTGGCCGCCGGTAAAGGCGTGATCGTGGCGATGACCCTGCAAGAAGCCGAAGACGCGGTGCGCGACATGCTTGCCGGCAACGCATTTGGTGATGCCGGTTCGCGCGTGGTCATCGAGGAATTCCTCGACGGCGAAGAAGCCAGCTTCATCGTGATGGTCGACGGCAAGAATGTACTGCCAATGGCCACCAGCCAGGACCACAAACGCGTCGGCGACGGCGACAGCGGCCCGAACACCGGCGGCATGGGTGCTTACTCCCCTGCCCCGGTGGTCACCGCTGAGGTACACAAGCGCGTCATGGACCTGGTGATCTGGCCGACCGTGCGCGGCATGGCCGACGAAGGCAATGTGTACACCGGCTTCCTGTACGCCGGCCTGATGATCGACAAAGCCGGCAACCCGAAAGTCATCGAGTTCAACTGCCGCTTTGGTGATCCGGAAACCCAACCGGTGATGCTGCGCCTGCAATCGAGCCTGGTGCTGCTGGTGGAAGCGGCCCTGGCCCAGGCGCTGGACAAGGTTGAAGCGCAATGGGACCCGCGTCCGAGCGTTGGCATTGTGCTGGCAGCCGGTGGTTACCCTGGCGACTACGCCAAGGGCGATGTGATTGAAGGCCTCGACGCAGCTGCTACGCTGGAAGGCAAGGTGTTCCATGCGGGCACCGCGCTCAAGGATGGCAAGGTTGTAACCGCAGGTGGCCGTGTATTGTGCGCCACCGCAATGGGTGCCAGTGTCGACGCCGCGCAGCAACAGGCGTACAAGCTGGCCGCGAAAATCGACTGGAAAGGTTGCTTCTACCGCACGGACATCGGCTACCGCGCCATTGCCCGTGAACGTGGCGAGAACCAATAAGTAACTGCCCTCCAGTCGCTATCCGTTCGGTTAGGCAAGGGCCTCTGGCCCTTGCCGTACCCATGTCGCCCCGCGCATAGTTAACCCGTGCAATCAACCTACGAAGGGATTTCGCCGTGCGCTGGCTCAGGATCGCCATAGGTTTCACAGTCAGTCTGCTGACCCTGCTCTGCTTGTTCCCGGCCCAGGCCGCCGCGCAAGGCAGTGGATGGGCAGTATTGCTTGATGAACAGGCCGACCTGCAACTGAGCGATATCCGCTCCGCCCGCTACACCAATCAATTTAGCCCCATCGAACTGGACCGGATTACCGCCGCCGAGCCGGACGGTGCGCTGTGGGTACGTTTCAAGCTGCAACCTGGCAAGCACGAGCAAGTGCTGCGGGTATTTGCCCCCGACCTGTCCCACCTGAGCCTCTATGTACTGGACGGCGACACCCTGGTGGAACAACAAAGTACCGGCACCCGCCAGCCGCAGGCGGAACGCCCGCTGCCCAGCAGCGATTTCATGCTGCCGATGCCCCAGAGCCAGAAGCCCCTCGAGGTGTACCTGCGCCTGGTGTCGGAACACGAACTGCGCCCCTACATCACCCTGGAGCCGGCCGTACTGGCCGCCGCCAACCAGAACCAGACGCTGATCTACGGCCTGTTGTTCGGCTGCCTGCTGATGCTGATCCTGCACAACCTCACGCGCTTCGCCTACCATCGCTCGCGCAGCAGCCTGTGGTTGGCGGCCTGCGAGTTGCTCTTGATGTTGAGCCTGGCACTGTTGCTCAACCTGGTGGGGCCGTGGCTGCCGAACTGGCACGCTATCCAGACCCCGGGCGCCTACCTCGCCCTGCTGCTGACCGCGCCGTGCGGGCTGATGTTCGCCTACCGGTTCTTCATGCCGCTGGGCCCGCACCCGCTGAACAAACTGTTGATGGCCGACATCCTGCTGATCGTGCTGTGCGGCCTGCTGCTGTTGTTCGTCAACACCTTGCCGCTGAACATCATCACTTACGCCCTGGTGGCCCTGGCCGGTCTGAGCATGCTGTTTGTCTCGGCCTACCACTGGCAGAAAGGCTACCGGCCGGCACGTTTGTTCGTGGCGGGCATGGTGGTGTTCAACATCGGCACACTGATCATCCTGCCTGCCCTGCTCGGCCTGACGCTGGTGGCGCCGCAAGGCTTGATCGTCACGCTGCTCGGTTTTATCTGCCTCAGCGGCCTGCTGATGAGCCTGGCCCTGGGCGAACGCCAGCGCGCAATTGTCGAAGCGCGCTTCAGCCTCAGCCGCGACCTGGCGGCCAGCAATGCCGAGATCGCCGCCAAAGCCGAGTTCCTGGCGAAGATCAGCCACGAAATCCGCACCCCCATGAACGGCGTGCTGGGCATGACCGAGCTGCTGCTGGGCACGCCGCTGTCGGTCAAGCAGCGTGACTACGTGCAGACCATCCACAGCGCCGGGAACGAACTGCTGACGTTGATCAACGAGATCCTCGACATCTCCAAGCTGGAGTCCGGGCAAATCGAGCTGGACGACGTGCAGTTCGACCTCAACGCATTGATCGAAGACTGCCTGAGTATCTTCCGCGCCAAGGCCGAGCAACAGAACGTCGAACTGATCAGCTTTATCCAGCCCCAGGTGCCCCGCGTGATCAGCGGTGACCCGACGCGTCTGCGCCAAGCGCTGTTGAGCCTGCTGGAAAATGCCCTGCAAAAGACCGACGAAGGTGAAGTGCTGATCGTCGTTGCACTCGACGAACGCAGCACCAAGCCGCGCCTGCGCATTGCTGTGCAAGACAGCGGCCTGCCGATGGAAGCCGCCGAGCGCGACGCGTTGCTGCACAGCGAACTGCACAGCAAGAACTTCCTCTCGGCCACGCGCTTGAGCGGCCACCTGGGCCTGGTAATCGCGAGACAACTGATCCTGTTGATGAATGGCGAGTTCGGCATCAAGAGCGGCAGCCATCAGGGCAGCACCCTGTGGTTGACCCTGCCGCTGGACCCGGAACGCCTGGAACACCCGACCTCCGACCTCGACGGCCCGCTCAAAGGCGCACGGGTGCTGGTGGTCGACGACAACGACACCTGCCGCAAAGTGCTGGTGCAGCAATGCACGGCCTGGGGCTTGAACGTCAGCGCCGTGCCGTCCGGCAAAGAAGCCCTGGCGTTGCTGCGCACCAAGGCGCACCTGCGCGACTACTTCGACGTGGTCCTGCTGGACCAGAACATGCCCGGCATGACCGGCATGCAACTGGCCGCCAAGATCAAGGAAGACCCGAGCCTGAACCACGACATCCTGCTGATCATGCTCACCGGTATCAGCAACGCGCCGAGCAAGATCATCGCGCGCAACTGCGGGATCAAGCGCATCCTCGCCAAACCGGTAGCCGGCTACACGCTCAAGACCACGCTGGCCGACGAACTGACCCAGCGCAGCAAAGGCGTGGTGCAGCCGCGCGCGGCCATCAGCGCGCCGGCAGCCGTGACCGTGCCGGCCGATTTCCGCATCCTGGTGGCCGAAGACAACAGCATCTCCACCAAAGTGATCCGCGGCATGCTCGGCAAGCTCAACCTCAACCCGGACACCGCCAGCAATGGCGAAGAAGCCCTCGAGGCGATGAAGGCTCAGCGTTACGACCTGGTGCTGATGGACTGTGAAATGCCGATCCTCGATGGTTTTTCCGCCACCCAGCAACTGCGCGCGTGGGAAGTCAGCCACCAACGCATTCGAACGCCGGTGGTCGCACTGACGGCGCATATCCTGTCGGAACATAAAGAGCGCGCGCGCCAGGCCGGGATGGATGGGCACATGGCCAAACCGGTGGAGTTGTCGCAGTTGCGCGAGCTGGTGGAGTTCTGGGTGGCGCAGCGCCAGCAACGACCGGAACACGCGCCTTCCTGACCTGAAATACAATCAAAATGTGGGAGCGGGCTTGCTCGCGAATGCGGTGTGTCAGTCAATGCATCTTTAACTGATCCATCGCATTCGCGAGCAAGCCCGCTCCCACATTTGATCTGCGCCGCCTGTTAGACTCACCCCATCTTTCCGCCCGCGAGCCGCCCTCATGCTCCACGTGTTATTCAGCGTTTACCTGAAGATGCTGGTGCTCTACAGCCCGTTCTTCGTGCTGTCCTGTTTTATCAGCCTGACCCGCGGTTACTCCAGCAAGGAGCGGCGGCGACTGGCCTGGAAGGTAGCGCTGGCAACGCTGGTGTCGAGCGTGTTGCTGTACCTGTTCGGGCGAGTGATTTTCAGCGTGTTCGGCATCACCGTGGACGCTTTTCGCATTGGCGCCGGCAGCGTGCTGTTCATCTCGGCGCTGGGTATGGCCCAAGGCAAGTCGGCAGTGCAGACCGACAACGTGCAGCAGGACGTGACCATCGTGCCGCTGACCATCCCGCTCACTGTCGGCCCGGGCACCATCGGTGCGCTGCTGGTAATGGGTGTGAGCCAGCCGCACTGGGATGACAAGATCATGGCCATCCTCAGCATTGCCCTGGCCAGCCTCACGGTGGGCGTGGTGCTTTACCTGTCCAATCGCATCGAACGCATTCTGGGCGACCAGGGCTTGCAGATTGTCAGCCGGTTGATGGGATTGTTCGTGTGCGCCCTCGCCGCGCAGATCATCTTTACCGGCGTACGCGGTTACCTGGTGCCCTAGATACGGTACTTGGCGATGGCCAGTTGGACCTTGTCACCGGCGCTCTCACGCATCAGCTGAAGCGTCGTTTCGTTGACCACCGCGGTATTGAGCACCAGGCAGGTTTGCCCGCTGAAGGCCTCGAACGAGGCGCTGTCCCATTCCAGAAAGGGCAAGCCGACCTGCTTGCTCACACCGTGGCTGCTGTAGGTCACCAGCACCATCATCACTTCCCCTTCGGTTTCGGCGCAGGAAGCCAGGCCGAAATCACCGCCCTGATGCACCGAGCTATTGCGTTTGAACAGGTCGAACGTCGCGGGTTGCTGCTTCAACGCCTCCAACGCATCCGCCGCCAGCTTGGGCAGTGCGGTGAGCAAAGGTCCGGCCAGTGACATCGAGGCCAGCATCGCCGCAATGATGTTCAGCGCCGCCAATTGCACGGTCAGGCCTTTGCCCGAGCGCGTGACCCGCTCGAAGCGGCTGCGCACCGGCAGCCAGCCCAGGCTGACCATCACCTTGATAAATTCGTCGTACCAGGCTTCGGTGCCGCGCTGAACCTTCAACACATCGCTGACGTAGCTGCTCGCAAGCAAGTAGCTCTTGCGAACGTATTCGCGGTTCAGGGCGGACATCCCCTCGATAAACGAGATCACGCCGTTGTTCACCACCGCTGCATTGCTGTCATCGTCCGCGCCCATCGGCACAGAGGTCTGTGCACCCGGCGCTCCCGGCAACTTGTAGGCGGCAATCAACTTGCGCCTCTTTACGCTGTTGATCCTTCGGTGCTGTCGCTCCATTTTCAGTTCTCCACAAGCACCCCACATGGGGCGTGTGTTCACACTAGTCCAGCCGCGAGCGCGCTTTCCAGGCCACGAACATCACTTGCCGGCATGCGACAAGTCCCGCCACCCAACGATTGCTGGGCGGCCCGTGGGCCCTTCCGGATTTCGTCGATAAAAAAAGAAAAAGCCCCGAATAACGGCGGGCGTTCACCCAGCGTTACTCGGAGCTTTCCGGCGTGCGACAGGCCGTTTTCAGGAGGCGGGTTTTTCACCATACCAGCGCGGCGTGTACACCCACTCACCGCCACCGGCGCGCGCAAATACGCACGTGGTGGACGAGCCAATCAGCACCATGGTGCGCATATCGACCTGTTCGGGCGTCAGTTGCCCAAGCGTGGTGACACGCAGTGTCTGGCCTGGGCGACCGATATCGCGCCCCAGCACCACCGGCGTTTCAGGCGTGCGGTGCAGCGCGACGATTTCCAGCGCGCGCCCCAACTGCCATGGCCGCGAACGCGAGATCGGGTTGTAGAACGCCAACGCCAGGTCGGCCTGGGACGCGAGGTCCAGGCGCTTTTCGATGATCGACCAGGGCTTGAGGTTGTCCGACAGCGACATCACACAGAAGTCATGCCCCAGCGGCGCACCCGCTTGCGCAGCGGTGGCAAGCGAAGCCGAGACGCCTGGCAGAATCTGCAGGTCAACCTGATGCCAGGCCGGGTCACTCGACTCATGCAAGGCCTCGATCACAGCCGCCGCCATGGCGAATACGCCGGGGTCACCGGACGATACCACCACAACTGAACGCCCTTGCGCGGCCAGCTCGAAGGCATGGCGCGCACGCTGCATTTCTTCGCGGTTATCGGTGCAGTGCTGCACCTGGTCGTCACGAAATGGCCCGGCCATGCGCACATAGGTTTCGTAACCGAGCACATCGGTGCAGCGCGCCAGTTCAGCCTTGACCGCCGGCACCATCAATTCGGCGGCGCCAGGGCCCAGGCCAATCACCGCCAGACGGCCGCGCGGGCGACCAACATGCGCCAGGTCCAGGGGCTGCTCGGCGACGCTGATGACGATGTCCGCCTCCTGCGTGACGCTGGAAAACAGCAGCGGCACACTCAATGCCAGCGCAGCCTCGTGCAGCGAAGGTTCGGCCATCTGTGTATCGCTGGCCAACACGCAGGCCAGGGATTGAACGGCAATACCCGCGTCGTGCAATGCCGCCCGCACGCGCTCAGCCAGGTGCGCGCCGGGCTTGCAGGTGACGCACACGTTCTGCGGGTAAATCAGCAACTCGTTGGCGGCGGGCACTCGCTCGGCGCTGCCCACATGAATCGCCAGGCGTGCCTGCTGATCCTGCGGCAGATTGGCCTGAGCCAGCCAGGGCGCTGCGCCTTCGATGCGCACGCTTTCGCCGGCCAGCAGGTCCGAGACAAAACGCTTGCCCAGCTCCAGATCCGCCAGTTGATAACCCGCAGGCGGGTTGAGCAGGCAGGTGCCGAACCGCAACTCGCCACTGGTGGTGATCGCGGCAGACACGCCCAATGCAGCGCCAATGTCGCGCGCCATCACGTTCACGCCACCGAGGCCGCCGAGCAACGGCACCACGGCGCTGCCGTCTTCCGCAACGGCCAGCACGGCGGGTTCCTCGCCTTTTTCCAGCAGCAGCGGCGCCAGGGTGCGGATCACGATGCCGGCAGCGCACAGCGCAATCAGCGGCGTGCCCTGTTGATACAGCTGGCGCAGGGTCGCGCCGAACTCGCTGTAGGTCTGGTCGGCGCCTTCGACGCGCCCGGCCAAACCGTGGATCAGCGCGCCGGGGTAAACCTGCGCAATCTTGCGCGCCGTGGCCAGGCTGCCCTGGCCCAGAATGACAATCGCCGGGCGCATCAACCTTGCCACCGTTCGCCGGGCACGATGATCAGCGAGAAGTACGGCGAAGACGCCGGGTCGACCTGATCCAGCGGCACGATTTTCTGGTTGGCCATGGTCGCGCGCTCGACATACAGCGCGCGCTCGGCCAGGCCGAGTTCTTCCAGCACCTGACGCACCTTGGGGAAATTACGCCCCAGCTTCATGATCACCGCCGCATCGGCATCCGCCAGGCGACGCTTGAGGTCGTCATGGGGCAGCACGCCCGAGAGCACCGACAGGCTCTGATTGCGATACACCAGCGGCGCGCCGAGTACCGAGGCGCCGCCGAGCATCGAGCACACGCCGGGAATGACCTGGGCGTCATAGCGCTCGGCCAGGCGGTCGTGCAGGTACATGTAGGACCCGTAGAAGAACGGGTCACCTTCGCAGATCACCGCCACGTCGCGGCCGGCGTCCAGGTGCGCGGCCACGTCCAGGCTTGCCGTGTCGTAGAAGTCGCTGATGACTTGCTCGTAGGACAGCGGCGCCGGCAGCACTTCGGTGGTCACCGGGTACACCAGTGGCATCAGGGTCTGCTGCGCAACCAGGTAGTCTTCGATGATGCCGAACGCATTGCCCTTCTTGCCCTTGGCCACGAAGTACGCCACCACCGGCGATTCGCGCAGCAGGCGCAGGGCCTTGAGGGTGATCAGTTCCGGGTCGCCGGGGCCCACGCCCAGGCCGATCAAACGTCCGCGTGCCGACATTATTCGACCTCCGTGGCCAGGGCGTTGACCGCAGCGGCCGCCATCGCACTGCCACCCAGACGCCCTTGCATGATCACGAACGGCACGCCACGGCTGTCGGCCGCCAGCATGGCCTTGGACTCGGCAGCGCCGACAAAGCCGACCGGGAAGCCCAGGATCAATGCAGGTTTTGGCGCGCCGGCATCGAGCATCTCCAGCAGGTAGAACAGCGCGGTCGGCGCATTGCCGATCACCACCACACTGCCTTCCAGGTGCGGGCGCCACAGCTCCAGGGCAGCAGCGGAACGGGTGTTGCCCAACGCACGCGCCAGTTCCGGCACGCTGTCGTCGCGCAGGGTGCAGATCACCTGATTGTTGGCCGGCAGGCGCGCACGGGTTACGCCTTCAGAGACCATCCGCGCATCGCACAGAATCGGCGCACCGGCGGCCAGCGCATCGCGCCCGGCCTTGCCTGCGCCTTCGGAGAACTGCAGGCCATCGATGGCCTCGACCATGCCGCAGGCGTGGATCACCCGCACCGCGAGTTTTTCCAAATCAGCCGGGATGCGGTCCAACTTGGCTTCCGCGCGAATAATGGCGAAGGAGTTGCGATAGATCTCCTGACCGTCGCGGATGTAATCAATCATCGGTGTTGCTCCGTGAGCGTGCGCGTAACAGGGCGCCCGCCGCTTCAATGGAAAGAGTGCGCGCGTGCAGCCGGCCGAAACCTGGCTGGGCTGCATCGCGAAAATAGACGTCGTAGTGGCCGGGGCTCACTGCCAGTAACGTGACCGGCGCGGTGTGCGCGGCCGCGCAGGAGCGTGCGCAGCCGGATAAGTGCACCTCAACGCCAGGTTGCAACGCGGCCAATTGCAGGGCGTCGGCCTTGGTATCGGCCAGGCCTTTGCCACAGCCGCTTGAGCCGGTGCAGGCGATCAGGCGTGCCAGGGGTTGGTCGACTGAGCAGAGAAAGCCCAGGTGCTCCAGACGCTCAGTCACTGCGCCGTGGCTTTTAATGTTGGGCAGCAGCACGCCCTGCCATGGCGTGAAACGTAAAGTGCCGTCGCCCAACTCCATGGCCAACTGCGCGGCGCCTTTGAGCATGGTTGAATCCAGGCGACCCAGCGGTGCAACGGCGGCGACGTAGAATTGATCTTTTTGCCGCTGTGGATAACTGCCCAAGTGCAGCAAAGCCCCACTGGCCGGGCGTTTGAAGCCCTCCACCGGCAGCAGCGGCAGGCTCAGACGGGCCAATAAGTTATCCACAGACACATGACGCATGCGGGTTTGCGTCGGTGCCGCCAAGTCGAGAAACAGCTCCAGCACTGCAACGACCAGGGCATGACCTTGCGCCAGGGGCACGGCCGCCACCGGCGCATCCAACCCAGGGCAACCCGCCAGCCCGAAGGCCAATAATGTTTCGCCATCGCGCTCAAACGCCGACAGCCACAGGTCGTGGTGATGCTCGAGCATCGCCAGGGCTTCACCGCCATCGAGCTGCACGGCGAACTTGGCCGACAACTCATGGAAACGTGGATGGTTTTGCAAGGTGGCGAGGATCTGCCCGGCCAACGGTCGGGTGTCGAACAACATTTGAGTATCGATACCGGCGCTGGGGCTGAGCATCAGGTTGCGCACATCATCGCCAGCAGCGTTGTTCGGGCCAAGGCCTGCGGCCAGCAGCGCAGCGATCAAAGCCTGCTGCTCGGCACCGATCCCGCGAATCTGCAGATTGGCGCGGTTGGTGGCCTCGATCACTCCACCGGCGTAGGCCTGGGCCGCGTCCGCCACGGCCACCGCCTGCGCGGCGCTGATGGAGCCACCGGCCAATTTGATCCGGCAAATGCCGCCATCCAACGCCTGGACAATACGCAGCAACCCCGGACAAGCCGAGGGGCGCAAGGTGTTCAGAGCAGGTGTTGGGTTCACGGGGCTACCGGTTGACGGGTAAAGGCGCGGTATTATGCCTGCTTTGTCCGGCGGCATGAAAAGCCTGCCCGTCGGATGTCGTTCAAGGAATTGATATGTCGCCCTGGCTGACGGTAGTAGGCATCGGTGAAGACGGCTTCAAGGGGCTGGGCAGAAACGCCCGGCATGCCCTGTTGCGCGCCTCCCGGATTATAGGCGGCCAGCGTCAGTTGGACCTGTTGCCGGTGTGTATTCGTGGTGAGCGGCAGCTGTGGCCGAGCCCGTTTTCCCTGGCGCCCGTGTTGGCGCAACGCGGCGAGCCTGTGTGCGTGCTGGCCAGCGGCGACCCGATGTTCTATGGCGTGGGCGCCAGCCTGGCGCGACAGGTGGCGGCTGAAGAGTTGCTGGTTTTACCGGCGCCGTCGTCGGTGTCGCTGGCGGCGGCGCGATTGGGCTGGCCGTTGCAGGACGTGGTGACGTTGTCGGTGGTGGCGCGGCCGCTGGCGGCACTGAATGCGCATCTGGCCAGCGGCGTGCGGTTGCTGGTGTTGAGCAACGATGGCCGCAGCCCTGCGGCGATTGCCTCGCTACTGGTTCAGTCCGGGTTTGGCGCCAGCCGTGTCAGTGTGTTTGAACACGTGGGCGGCGCGGATGAACAGCGCATTGACGGGCTGGCGGTTGATTGGCCACACGCCTCGGTTGCGGATTTGAATCTCGTCGCCATTGACTGCGTGGCCGACGCCAACACGCCGCGCCTGTCGCGCCTCGCCGGCCTGCCGGACTCAGCCTTCCAGCACGACGGCCAACTCACCAAGCGTGACGTGCGCGCCATGACGCTCGCCCGCCTCGCACCGATGCCCGGCGAGTTGCTCTGGGACGTAGGCGCGGGCAGTGGCTCCATCGGCATTGAATGGATGCGTGCCCATCCCAGCTGCCGCGCGCTGGCGATTGAAGCCGACGCAGGCCGCCAAGGCCTGATCGAACATAACCGCGACGCCCTTGGCGTGCCCGGTTTGCAATTGATTCGAGGAAAGGCGCCGGACGTGCTGCACGGTTTGGAAGCACCGGACGCGATCTTCATCGGTGGCGGCGTCACCCGCGACGGCGTGCTCGACACGTGCTGGCAGCACCTGCGCCCGGGCGGCCGTCTGGCCGCTAATGCCGTGACCCTGCAAAGCGAAATGACCCTGATGGCTTGGCGCGCAGCGCACGGCGGCGAGCTGACCCGCATTCACGTGGCGCAGGCCCAGCCGCTGGGCGAGTTCGACACCTGGCGCCAGGCGTTGCCGATTACCTTGCTGGAAGTGGTCAAGTCGTTATGAAACGCATCCTGCTGTTGGGCGGCGTGACCGAAGCGCTGGCCATCGCGCGTACGCTGGGGCCTGAACATATCTACAGTCTGGCCGGTGTGGGCCGGGTGCCTACCGACCTCACCTGCCACGTGCGCGTCGGTGGGTATGGCGGGGTTGAAGGGCTGGCGCAGTTTGTTCGCGATGAACACATCAGCCTGATCCTCGATGCCACCCATCCGTATGCCGCCCAGATCAGCCGGAACGCCACGCAGGCGTCGCGGCTGTGCGGCATCCCTTGCTGGGCGTTGCGCCGTCCGGCGTGGCAACCGCAGGCAGGCGATGACTGGCGTGAGGTGAGTGATTGGGCCGAGCTGGTTGAAGCGTTGAGGCCCTTCAAGCGCCCGTTGTTCACACTGGGCCGCGAGCCGTTGCAGCATCTTGATGAGATCCCCGCCGATCAGCTCTGGACGCTGCGCGCGCTGGATGTGTATCCGGGCAATGCACGCTGTGAAGTCATCGGCGCACGTGGGCCGTTTCTGATTGAAGACGAGCGCGCGTTGTTTGAGCGGCGTGGGATTGATGTGTTGATCAGCAAGAACAGCGGCAGTACGGCGACCGAACCGAAACTGGAAGTGGCGCGGGAGCTGGGAATACCGGTGCTTGTCTTGAAGCGTCCAGTGCTGGCTGCGGTAGATCGAGAGTTCACCGACGTGGCTGCGGTGCTACAGGCCGTCAACACACTCTAAACACCACCTTTCCAATGTGGGAGCGGGCTTGCTCGCGAAGGCGCTGGGTCAGCCAATCAATCACTGGCTGACCCACCGCCATCGCGGGCAAGCCCGGCTCCCACATTTGGTTTGTGGCGGGCGCAAAATTTTGCCCAGGCACAAATAAGTGTGGGAGCCGGCTTGCCTGCGATGGCGGTGGGTCAGTGAGCCTGGCCGTTGCTGATACACCGCCTTCGCGAGCAAGCCCGCTCCCACATTTGGAACTGCGTTATCAGGCTGCAGTTTTCGTTTGTCCGACGCCCTTGTGCACTCGATCGGCCAGCAACTGCGCCAGCTCAATCAACTGCGCAACGCCGAGCAATTTCTCTGGTTTCGGGCCATCCAGGTCAAAGGCAAGGTCGCACCTCAGCGCATTGGCCGAGGCGAGTGTTTCGCCGAGTTTTCAGCGGTGTACGGAGACTAGAGTTCCATCTTCCTGGGGACAACCTTGAATCTTTGTCGGACGTTTCTATACGCCTCCATCCACCGCCGAACACAAACCAGCCCCCACAGGGTTCAGCGTCACGCTGAATGTCGCGGCCCATCTGCAAAATTGGCAATCTGTGGTTCCCGGCTATCCTGTAGACAACCACTGCGACACCAAACCACACCGGCCTTTTTTACTTATCCCCACCGATCAGGCTAAATACGCACCTGATCGCTTAACCCTACGGATTGTCCGCCATGGCCCGTCAACGCTTTGCAATTGTGTGGATCGCCTGCTTTGCAGTGCTGTTCAACGCCTTTGCCATGCCGATGGCAAGTGCGATGCAGCAGTCCAGCGACCCTGTTCAGCAATTGCTATGGGGCAGTTTTTGCTCCTCCAATGGCGCCAGCCTGAAGACCATTGCCCTGGGCAAGCTCGACATTCCGGCGCCGCAGCAGGACGACCACTCCACCATGCAGCACTGCTGGTGTTGCTCGGGCTCACCGCCTTTGGTGGCCTTGCCGGGGCATGTGCCGCAGTTGTATCTCACCCGTTTTGCAGCGGCGCAGAGCCTGCCGCCGCCTTCATCGCAAGCCCCTACCCCGCGCCAGCAATGGCCGAGCCTCAACCCGCGCGCGTCTCCAACGGTCTGATTTCTTCGCAAGTGAACTGCGTTTAGAACCGTTCTGGAGAACTGCCATGCTCAAATCTTCCCTGCTTCTGGCTGCGTTGTTGCTGCCGGTGTGTGTTGCTGCGAATGCCGATGACTACAAGGCCGGCGACCTGCTGGTCAGCGATCCCTGGTCACAGGAGCTGCCACCGAATGCGCCGACCGTCGCTGCGTATTTCGTGATTCATAACGCCGGCGAAACGCCGGACCGCCTGCTTGGCGTCGAGACGCCGGTAGCGGACAAAGCCGAGCTTCACGAGCATGTGATGCAAGGCGACTTGATGAAGATGCAACAAGTGCCCAGCGTTGCCGTGCCGGCCAAGGGGGATTTGACCTTCGCGCCAATGGCCTATCACGTGATGCTGCTGGGCCTCAAAGACCGCAGCCTGTTGGCCGACGGCAAGCAATTCCCACTGACCCTGACGTTCGAAAAAGCCGGCAAGGTTGAAGTCGAAGTTTCGGTTCAGAAAACGCCGCCAGCGGCTGGCCACGAGTCTATGCACGCTCAATAGGCCAACCTCGATGGGCGCCCCTCGCGCCAGGTTATCCGCGCAACGCCGCAAGCCCCTGGGTTTGATGCGCGCCAGCTGGATCAGCCTGTTCGCCATGCTGATGATCTTTATCGGTCCGCTGATTTCCCAAGCGATGCCGATGGATCATCACGCCGGTATGTCGATGGAAATGTCCATGGACATGCCCAGCTGCCATGGCGATGCACCGCAACACAGCAAAGCGCCTGACAAGCACCACGTGCTCTGGGAAAAGTGCGGCTATTGCAGCCTGCTCTTCAGTTGCCCGGCCCTGCCCGGCAGCGTGTCCTATATCACCCTCGGCACCGCGCCACCCGCCAACGCCCTCACCCCCGCCCCACGCCTGGGCCATGCCCGGCAGAGCATTTTCCCCGGCGCCCGCAGCCGCGCGCCCCCCATCACCGCGTAAGCCTTTCACCGCGCTACTTCACACCGGCCGACTTTAGACAGACAGCCGCAGGCTGCTGGCCGTGTTGTTTACGAATGATTGATGGAATTTTTCATGTCCAGGTTTTCTGCTGACACCCGTATGGGATGTACCCCCGTTTTCGCTGTTCTGTGTGGCGCACTGTTGGTGCCACAGGTACACGCCGACGATCATGAGTTAAGCCCCACGGTGATCACCGCGATTGCTCCCAGCTCGCCGCTGACCGTGATCACCAACCCCAAAGACCCGCGCCAACCGGTGCCGGCCAGCGATGGCGGCGACTACTTCAAGACCATCCCCGGCTTCGCCCTGGTGCGCAACGGCGGCACCAATGGCGACCCGGTGCTGCGCGGCATGTTCGGCTCGCGCCTGAATATCCTCACCAATGGCGGCATGATGCTCGGCGCCTGCCCAGGCCGGATGGACGCACCGACCTCCTACATTTCGCCGGAAACCTACGACAAGCTCACCGTGATCAAAGGCCCGCAAACCGTACTCTGGGGCCCGGGCGCGTCGGCCGGCACCATTCTGTTCGAGCGTGAGCCGGAGCAGTTCGGCGAGCTGGGCACGCGGGTCAACGCCAGCGTGCTGGCCGGCTCCAACGGGCGCTTCGACAAAGTCATCGATGCCGCCGCCGGCGGGCCGCTGGGCTACGTGCGCGTGATCGGCAACCAGGCACACGCCGATGACTACAAGGACGGCAACAACGACACGGTTGCCTCGCGCTACGACAAGTGGAACGGCGATGTCGCCGTCGGTTTTACCCCCGACGCCGACACCCTGCTGGAACTTACCGCCGGCCGTGGCGATGGCGAAGCACGCTACGCCGGGCGCGGCATGGACGGTTCGCAGTTCCTGCGCGAAAGCCTGGGCCTGCGCTTCGAAAAATCCAACATCGGCGAGGTGCTGGATAAATTTGAAGCCCAGGTCTACTACAACTACGCCGACCATGTGATGGACAACTACAGCCTGCGCACGCCGTCCGGCACCGGCATGATGGCCGGGCCCATGGCCTCCAACGTCGACCGCCGCACCCTCGGCGCGCGGATCAAGGCCACCTGGCGCTGGGCCGATGTGCAACTGATCAGCGGCCTGGATGCGCAGACCAACGAGCACCGCCAGCGCAGCAGCATGGGCGTCGACACCTACAAGGATCTGCCGCGCAACAAGGACGCCAACTTCCACAACTATGGCGTGTTCGGCGAACTGACCTGGTACGCCGCCGACCGCGATCGCCTGATCACCGGCGCGCGCCTGGACCGCGCCTCGGCCAAGGATTTTCGCCAGACGACCGGTTCAGGGATGATGTCCCGCCCCAACCCGACCGCCGACGACACCCGCGCCGATACGCTGCCGTCTGGCTTTGTGCGCTATGAGCACGACTTGGCCGACAGCCCCACCACTGTCTACGCCGGGCTGGGCCATTCGGAACGTTTCCCGGATTACTGGGAGCTGTTTTCCCCTAATACCGGCGCGGTCGGTTCAGTGAATGCTTTCGAGGGTGTGAAGCCGGAAAAAACCACCCAACTCGACTTCGGCGCGCAGTACAAAACCGCTGACGTGGAAGCCTGGGCCTCGGCTTATGTCGGCCAGGTGCGCGACTTCATCCTGTTCGACTACACGCCCGGCATGATGGGCACCACCTCCCAGGCGCGTAACGTCGATGCCCGCATCATGGGCGGCGAACTCGGCGCGGCGTACAAGCTGACGCGCCACTGGAAGGCCGATGCCAGCCTCGCCTACGCCTGGGGCAAGAACACCAGCGACGGCAAGGCCCTGCCGCAAATGCCGCCGCTGGACGCGCGTTTCGGCCTGACCTACAGCGAAGACGACTGGAGCGCCGGTGCCTTGTGGCGCGTGGTGGCAGCGCAAAACCGCATCGACCCGAACAAGGGCAACGTGGTCGGCAAAGACTTCGACAAAAGCGGCGGCTTTGGCGTGTTCTCGCTGAACGCGGCGTACCGCATCAATAAGCACTTCAAGGTCAGCACCGGCGTCGACAACCTGTTTGGCAAAGCCTATGCCGAGCACTTGAACCTGGCCGGCAACGCCGGCTTCGGCTACCCGGCCAGCGACCCGCAAGCCATCAAGGAACCGGGGCGCACGCTTTGGACCAAGGTGGACATGAGCTTCTAAAAGCTTCGCGAGCAAGCCCGCCCCCACACTTGGAATGCATTTCAAATGTGGGAGCGGGCTTGCTCGCGAAGGCGGCATAACTGAATAAAATTTTTAAAGCCTTTGCGGAGCATCCTGATGACCACTCAAAAGATTTCCTTCTACAACCTGGCCTGGCGCTGGCACTTCTACGCCGGGCTTTTCGTCGCGCCTTTCATGGTGCTGCTGGCCCTCACCGGCATCATCTACCTGTTCAAACCCCAGCTCGACCCGCTGATGTACGCCGACCTGCTCACCGTGCAAAGCGCCGAACACGCCTTGAGTGCCGACGAGCAATTACAGCGTGCGCAGGCAGCCTTTCCCCAGGGCAAAATCAGTAAATACCTGCCACCGGCCGACGCCACCAGCAGCGCGCAGTTCGTGATGCATGACAACGGCCGCGAAGTGACCGTATTCGTGGACCCGTACCGCGGCACCGTGCTTGGCGAACAGGATGCCAAATACAACCTGCAAGCCATCGCCCGCGCACTCCACGGTGAGCTGATGATCGGCACCGTCGGCGACCGCCTGGTGGAACTCGCCGCCGGTTGGGGCGTGATGCTGGTGGTGTCCGGCCTGTACCTGTGGTGGCCGCGCGGCAAGTCGTCGGCCGGGGTGTTATTGCCACGGTTCAACGCGCGTGGGCGCGTGTTCTGGCGCGACATGCACGCCGTCGCCGGTTTCTGGGGGGCGGCGTTTTTATTGGTGATGCTGCTCAGCGGCATGACCTGGACCGGCTTCTGGGGCAAGCAATACGCCGCGTTGTGGAATCGCTTTCCGGCGGCGATGTGGAACACCGTGCCGCAGTCGGATCAGCAGGCGCGCAGCCTCAATACCGCCAGCCAGCAAACCGTGCCGTGGGCGATGGAAAACACGCCGATGCCAATGTCCGGCGACCACGCCGAACACATGAACCACGGCGCCATGCATTCGGGCCCGGCTGCGCCAACCGTGCGTTTGCAGCAGGTGGTCGATCTGGCCAATGCTCGCCAGGTTGAGCCCGGCTACAGCATCACCTTTCCCAGCACCGCCGACGGTGTGTTCACCGTCGCGGTGTTCGCCAACGACCCACGCAACGACGCGACCCTGCACGTGGACCAATACACCGGCAAGGTGCTCGCCGATGTGCGCTGGGAACACTACAACACGGTGGCGCGCGCCACCGAAACGGGTGTGATGCTGCACGAAGGCAAGATGTTCGGTTGGGTCAACCAACTGATCGTGCTGCTGATCTGCCTGATGATTTTGCTCAGCGCGGTGAGTGGCGTGGTGATCTGGTGGAAACGCCGGCCTGCCGGTGGCCTGGGTGTGCCGCCGCTGCGCCATGACGTGCCGAAGTGGAAAACCGCGATGGGGATCATGCTCGCGCTGGCGATCATTTTCCCCTTGGTCGGCGCCTCGTTGATCGGGGTGTGGGCATTGGATCGGCTGGTATTGGCGCGCGTGTTCAACCAACGTGAATCTACCTCAGGTTCTGCATGAGGCAGGCGAGATGCCCACGGCAGAGCCCTTCTGTAGCCTTGCGCGACTTTTGTCCCGCAGCCAATAAGTGTTAACTTATAACACTTTCTGCGTTATCGTTGCTCGCCGCGCACTGCGGCGAGTACCCCTCCAAGAAGTGATTGATTGATCGATGAACAAGTACCTAGCGCCCGGCCTGTGCCTGCTCGCCCTGCACACCAGTGCCCAGGCCCTGACCCTGCCCGCCAGCCCCGTCACCGCAACCGCCGTGGATGACCAACGCGTCGACCTCAACACCCCGACCACTGCGGGCTCGCGCCTGAACCTTACGGCCCTGCAAACCCCTGGCAGTGTTGAAAGCCAGACCGGCGAAAGAATCCGCGAACGCGGCGACGCCAGTGTGCAGGACGCTATCTCGCGCGCCACCGGCATCAGCCGCACCGGCACGCCGGGCGACGGCGGCACCTCGTTGCAGGCGCGCGGCTTTACCGGGCAGAGTGCAGTGCTGCAACTGTACGACGGCCAGCGCATGTTCGATGGCGCGGGCACGTCCACCTTCCCGGTAGACACCTGGTCGGTTGAACGCGTGGATGTGTTGCGCGGCCCCGCCTCGGTGATCTACGGCCAGGGCGCCACGGGCGCGGTGATCAACACCCTGCCGAAAAAGCCGTTTGAGGGCGAGATCGAAAACCACCTGCGCCTCGGCTACGGTTCCTATGACCGCCAGCAGCAAGCCCTGGACAGCGGCGGCTCGCTGACCGACACCCTGAGCTACCGCCTCAACATCAACCGCCTGCGCAGCAACGGCTTCGTCGCGCGTGGCGACTCTGCCAGCGACTTTGTCAGCGGCGCCCTGCGCTGGCAGCCGGCCGACAACCTGAGCGTCACCCTGGCACACGACTATGGCGACCAGACCCCGCAGAATTACTACGGCACGCCGCTGATCAATGGCCAGTTGCACAAAAGCCTGCGCGACAAAAACTACAACGTCAGCGACGACAAACAGCACTACAACGACCAGTGGACACGCCTGACCAGCGAGTGGCAGATCAACGACAACGTCACGGCCACCAACGAGCTGTCGTACCTGAAAAACCAGCGTCGCTGGCAAAACGCCGAGAGCTACAACTATGTGGACGGCGGGCTCGTACGCCAGAGCTACCTGGGCATCAAGCACGATCAGGAGCAGGTCGGCGATCGCCAGACCTTCACCTTCAAACACACCCTGTTGGGCCTCGACAGCCAGACCGTGACAGGTATCGAGTACAACCGTATTCGCTTCCGTCTGGCGAGCAACGCGCCCTTCGACGACCTGCCGGGTGGCGGCCAGCCGGTGGACATCAACCATCCCGTGCCACAACCGTTTGAAAGCGACAGCCCCTTTATTGCGCAGTCGGTCAGCACCACCAAACAGCTCGCCGCCTTCGCTGAAAACCGCCTGCAACTGACCGATAAACTGTCGCTGATCACCGGCGCGCGCCGTGACTATCTGCACATCGACAGCAACGACCTGACCACAGCGAACCAGGACGCCGACAGAACCCTCACCGGCAACAACTGGAAAGCTGGCCTGGTCTACGCGATCACCCCGGACACTTCGGTCTACGGCCAATACGCCACCAGCACCGACGGCGTCGGCAGCCTGATCAGCTTGAGCCCGAGCCAGCAGCAGTTTGGCTTGTCCACTGCCAAGCAAGCCGAAGTCGGTATCAAGCAGGCATTCTGGGACTCGCGCGGCGAGTGGACGCTGGCGGCCTATCACATCGTCAAAAAGAAGCTGTTGACCAACATCCCCGGCACCACGCTGCAACAACAAGTCGGCCAGCAATCCTCGACCGGCCTGGAAGCCAGCCTCGACCTGCAACTGCCGAACGCCTGGCAATTGCAAGCGAACGCCGCCATCGTGCGGGCCAAGTACGACGACTTTTCCGAAGTGGTGAATGGCCAGGCGGTGTCCCGCGCCGGCAACCGCCCGGTGGACGTCCCCAACCGTACTGCCAACCTGTGGCTGAGCAAGGCCGTGACCGATAATGTGCGCGCCGGTGCCGGGGTGCGTTACGTCAGCGCGCGGTATGCCGACACCGCCAACAGCAGCGAGGTGCCGAGCTACACCGTGGCCGACGCGACCGTGTCGTGGAAGGCGATGCGCAACACCACGCTGGGCCTGGAGCTGAACAACCTGTTCAACCGCACTTACGCTGTCAGCCAGTACAACAACGGCCAGCAGTGGATTTTGGGTGAGCCACGTTCATTCTTCGTGACGGTGGATTACACCTTTTAACGGATACACCATGGAACCCTGTGGGAGCGGGCTTGCTCGCGAATGCGGTGTGTCAGCCATCACGTCTTTCACTGAACCACCGCCTTCGCGAGCAAGCCCGCTCCCACGTTGTTTGATCTGCGCTGACCTTGAGAATATGAATGGCCTCACTCTCACTCACCGACCTGACCTGGACCCCGCCGGGCCACGACCACTGCAATCACCAGTTCCAACTGCGTGACGCCAGCCTGCAGGTCGGTGCGGGGGAGTTTGTCGGGCTGATCGGTCCCAATGGCAGTGGTAAAACCAGCCTGTTGCGCTGCGCCTATCGCTTCACCAAACCGGAGCACGGCGACGTACTGCTCGAACACCAAAACGTCTGGAAGCACAGCGCCAAGTGGTGCGCACAACGCATCGCCGTGGTGCTGCAGGAATTTCCCGACGCCTTCGGTGTACGCGTGGATGAAGTGGTCGCCATGGGCCGCACGCCTCATAAAGGCTTGTTCGATGGCGACACGCTTCACGACCGACAATTGATTCAAGCAGCGCTGGCATCAGTCGGCATGCAGGGCTTTGAAGACCATGCGTTCGCCACCCTCTCGGGCGGTGAAAAGCAGCGCGTCATCCTCGCCCGCGCGTTGGCCCAGCAACCGCAATTGCTGATCCTCGACGAACCGACCAATCACCTCGACCCGCGTTATCAGCTTGAGCTACTGCGGCTGATCAAACGCCTGAACATCGGCACCCTGGCGAGCATCCACGACCTGAACCTGGCCGCCGCCTTCTGCGACCGCCTGTACGTGATCAACCACGGGCGCATCGTCGCCAGCGGCACACCTCACCACGTGCTGACCGCCGAATTGCTGCGTGACGTGTTTGGTGTTGACGCACTGATCGACACTCACCCCTTGTCCGGCTACCCCCGAATCACCTGGATAACCCAACCATGACCCTGCGCGCCCTGTTGTCTCTCGCCCTGATGTTCGGCACTGCCCAAGCGTTCGCCCAAGCGACCCATTACCCGGTGACCGTCAAAAGCTGCAACCGCGACGTGACCTTTCAGCAAGCGCCCAAACATGCGGTCAGCCACGACATCAACATGACCCAGATGATGCTCGCGCTCGGCCTCAAGCCGCAGATGGCCGGCTACAGCGGAGTGACCGGCTGGAAGTCGGTCACTCCGCAAATGGCCAGCAGCCTCGACGGCCTGCCGGAGTTGGCGAGCAAGTACCCGTCGGTGGAAACGCTGCTCAATGCCAACGTCGATTTCCTCTTCGCCGGCTGGGACTACGGCATGCGCGTGGGCGGCGACCTCACGCCGCAAACCCTGCAACCTTTGGGCATCAACGTGTATGAGCTGACCGAGTCGTGCGCCTTTGTGATGAAGCGCCCCGCCGCCACCCTGGAAGACACCTATAACGACCTGCGCAACCTGGGCAGGATCTTCGACGTGCAGGACCGCGCCAATGCCTTGATCGCGCAGATGCAGGCGCACGTTGCCGAGGTGCAAAGACACCTGCCCGCCGAGAAGCCTCGCGTGTTCCTCTACGACAGCGGCGAAGACCGCGCCATGACCTCCGGCCGCCTGGGCATGCCGCAGGCGCTGATCGAGGCCGCCGGTGGGCGCAATATTCTCGATGACATCGACGCCAGCTGGACCCGCGTCAACTGGGAAACGGTGGTGGAACGCAACCCGCAGGTGATCGTGATCGTCGATTACAGCGAAGTCACAGCCGAGCAAAAGGCGCACTTTCTGCTCAACAACCCGGCCCTGCAATCGGTGGACGCCATCCGTAATCAGCGCTTTATCGTGATCCCCTACGTGCAGGCCACGCCGGGCATCGATAACGTGCTGGCGGTGGAAACCCTGGCCAAGGGGTTCCACGGCGAATGATCACGCGGCGCTACGTACTGCTGTTAAGCGCCCTGGGTGCGTTGCTGTTGGTCTCCTGCGTGATTTCGCTGGGGTTCGGCTCGGCGCGGGTGCCGGTAGACGTGGTGTGGCACATTTTGCTGAACAAGGCGTTCGGCCTCGGTGAAGTGAATTGGAGCACCGGGCAGGAACACATCGTCTGGCTGATCCGCGTGCCGCGCATGCTGCTCGGTGCACTGGTGGGCGCCGGGCTGGCGCTGATCGGTGCGGTGTTGCAAGCGGTGACGCGCAACCCGCTGGCCGACCCGCACCTGCTGGGCGTGACCTCCGGCGCCACCCTCGGCGCGGTGATCGTGGTGCTGCATGTGGGGGAAATCATCGGCCTGCTCACGCTGCCCATCGCCGCCTTTATCGGCGCGCTGCTGAGCATGCTGGTGGTGCTGGCGGTGGCGAGCCGCAACGGGCGACTGGAGAGCGATCGCCTGCTGCTGTGCGGCGTGGCCGTGTCGTTTGTCATGATGGCGGCAGCCAACCTGTTGCTGTTCATGGGCGACCACCGCGCCGCGTCGGCGGTGATGTTCTGGATGCTTGGCGGGCTCGGGCTCGCACGTTGGGAGCTGCTGACGATTCCGTGTATCACGGTGCTGCTGGGCCTGTTGTTGTTGCTGAGCATGGCGCGCCCGCTCAATGCCTTGATGGCCGGCGAACAGACCGCCGTGACCCTCGGCCTCAACGCACGCACTGTGCGGCTGAAGGTGTTCCTGGTCGCCTCGTTGATGACCGCAGTGCTGGTGTCGATCAGCGGCTCCATCGGTTTTGTGGGGCTGATGGTGCCGCACATTGCCCGGCGCCTGGTCGGCGCCGAGCATCGGCGTCTATTGCCGGTGTGCGTGCTGCTGGGCAGCGTGTTCCTGGTGTGGGTCGACGTGGCCGCACGCACGCTGATCGCCCCCGAGGATTTGCCGATCGGCGTGGCCACGGCGGCGATTGGCGGGCTGTTTTTTATCGGGCTGATGCGCAAGCGCTGATAACACCTCAGAGTTCGTCCTTGTCCCGACCGTACTGGACGTCCAGCGGGTCAGGTTCGGCCTGCAGGTTGGCTTGCCACGCCGTGCCCAACACCCCTGCGTGGGTCCAGAAGGCGTCGGTTTCCAGCACCGCAAGCTGGCCGGCCGCCCACAAACCGCTGACCAACGCGCTGGGCAAAACCGACGCACCGGCACTCAGCAATTGCGTCTCGGCCGCCGTAAAACCGGGCACATACTTGAGCAGCGCGCCGCCTCGGCACGTCAGGTACACACTCTCGGCGACGGGGCGGTTGATCTTGACGATGTCCAGGTACGACCTCAGCTCGTTGCCGGAGACAAAATTGTTCAGCAGCTTCCATTCCTGCGCCTGCAGGTTCGGCACGGCAGCCATGCCTTTGTAGAAGGCCTGGACGGCGTTGACGGCGTAGCCGAACAGCGGGTGGGCGACGGTGACCTCAAGCCCGGCGCGCTCGAACCGGAACAGTTTCACAATCGTGTCCTGCAGCCAGGCGTGGCGGTCCTCTATCGGGTCAAGTGGCACAAACCCCGTAATCCCGGGACAGGTCAGCACCGCGCCGAGGTATTCGACGCCCTTGAACGGGCCCACCTGTTTACGAGCCCAGCGCGCCGCGTCATCGGCATGACTGAACAACGGCCCACAAAATGACAGCACGTGCGGGTTGTGTTCGAACGGCCAGGGTTCGGCGTTGGGCTGCCACTGCGCCGTCACGGCCTGCTCCTTGCCCCACACGGTGCTGCGCACCCGCACCTCCAGCGCGCCCCTGGTCGCCAGTTCTCTGACAAAGCTTGCGACGGTCGAGCTGCCCTCAAGCATGCGCCGGGCGATGGCGCCCGCTTGGCTGAGCATCGCGTAGGCCAATTGCCGGCCGTTCTTGTTGACCACATAGCTGAGCAGCGCCCCGTCGGCACACAGCAGGTAAAGCGGCAAGCCTCGGCTTTTGGACACATTGCTGACGAAGCCGACGCCACCGGCCAACGCCTGGGGAGTGAAGAAGCTGGTGGCCATGGCATCGCTGGGCGGCGCAATCGCAGCGGTAGAGGCGCATAAATACAGGCCATCCAAGCCATAGCCCTGGGGCAGCAAGCCGTCGGCAAAAACCTGTGCGAGCCGCGTGTAATCCCCGCGCACCAGCGGCAGAGTGGTCATGTAGGCATTTTTATTGACGGCCTTGAGCACGTAACCGAACTGCACCTCTGGCCGGGGCGATGCCAATCGTTGTGCATAACGTACGGCGTCGTCGGCGCGGGCAAAGATCGGGCTGCACGGCGCATCGGCGAATACCTGCTTGATCTCCAGGGCCGGCAGGGTCGCCAGATTCGCCACGAAAGGCGCGCTCACGCGCCGGGCAAACCCCCACAACGCATTGCCCTTGATAACGCGCAGGTCGCCGGCCTTGGCGACCTGGCCGACGAAGTCACCCGGCAGCAGGGTACCGGCCCGCAGTTGGCGTTCAACCTCGGTGTCTACTTGGTTGCCGTTCAGTGGGTTCAGGGGCACCAGACGCGCTTTCAGCGCCGCTTCCTCCACCGAGCCGGTCAACTGGTAACGCAGGATCGTGCCGTGGGGCCCGAACAGGTATTCGCGCTGTATGCGCGGGTCACGGTGCAACAGGTTCGACAGCACGGCGGTGGGCAACATGCTCTGGTAGATAGCCTTTTGCTCGGCGGCCAACAGCATTTGCGTCTCCTCGCCAAGCACCGAGCGGTAGCGCGCCACGACAGTGCTGCCATGGGGATAAAGCCCGCCAGTGACGGCCACATCGGGGTACACCCAGTTCAGCGCAACACCCTGGGGCGGCAAGGCCAATGGGTCCGTCGCCACGTACAGGCCATCCGCCTGCCGCAGCAGCACTCCGCCGTACGTGCGGCGGCGTCCCTCGCCGATAATGTCGGCGGCATAACGCGCCGCATCATCCGCGCTGGCGAAGGCCGGGCTCAACCGGCGTCGAGCCAGGTGCTCGTAGCCGGCCCAGGTACGCGATACCACGCCCGGGGTGTCCCAGCACTGGCTGGTGTGGATCACCTTGAGTTCACCTCGGTCGGCCCAGTCGCGGACAAAGGCTTGCGCCGTCTTCTGGCCCGAAATCAACAAGCGTTCGTCTTCCTCAAGGACCCTGTCCACCGGGCCGCCACTTCCCACGTTGAAGGGCAGCGACACGTACCGCAGCAAGGCGCCCTCCTCGGTCGAGAAGTACACCGGCAGGTTTTTGCCATGGTTATATTTTTCGCCCGCGCGCTTGGTGTCGTAGAGGGCGACGTACAGCACCTTGGGCATCACGAAGTAGCGGGTCAGCCAGGCGGTCGGGGCAGGCAGGCCCGCCGGTTGCCACTGCTGCGAACGAAACAATCCACACAGAACGAACCCGTCAGGAAAACGGAAATCGCCGCCCGCAATCGGGGCAAACACACGGTTGAGCTTGAACAGGGCATTCTGGTCGCCCGCGCCTGCGACCTCGCTCGCCAGGTATTGCTCGGTGTCCTTGTGCTTGAGAATAAAACCGAAGTACGCCTGCTCGGCAAGGTTGCGCCCATGAACCCGTGCGTGAAGGTTGCGAGCGGCCGCGTCTGCGCTGGCAAACAGCGCGCCATAGGTCGCGTAGTCCGGCGCGCCGACTCTTGGCGCATAGTCAAAATACGCAGTCCAGTCGTCATAGACCGGCGAGCGCGGGCCCCACAAGGCATTGCCCAGGATCACCCGCAAATCACCGGCTTCAGCCAGCACGATGACCCATTGCGCAGGCTTGACCTGCCCGCTGTCCAGCCGTTGCTGAGCGGCACTGCCACCCGGTTGCGGCGCAGTTTGGCTCAGCAGCCGTTGCTCAGCACTGGAAAAACTCGGCGTGTACGCCAGTAAACAATCCTCGGCGGCCGACAGATAGGCCGGCTGCCTGTGACTGATCACAGCGTGGATTTCATCGGCGGAAAAAACCTGCAGGTTGATCAGCGCGTCTTCACGGCTCCAGCGTCGTTGCGCCACCCACTCGGGGTCGATCATCGACAGCCCGGGGTGCGAGCCGTAACGCGCAAATACCTGATACGGCTCAGGCGGAATCATCGGGCCTTGCCCATCCGCAGAAAAAAACAGCAACTGGGCGAACGGGTTGGCATCACTTGCCTCAGGCGCGGTGATAAAGAAATGTCCTTTAGCGTCTTTGAGCACGTAGCCGCCGTAGGCATGCTCGCGGCGCCGCCCTATCTGCTCGTGCGCATACACCGCCGCATCGTGAGCCGAAATAAAGGCGCGGCTTATCACCGCCCGCGAAACACCGTCCAGCACTGCCGAGCGATTGTCTACCGGGCCGACCGTTCGCCAAAGCAACCCCGCCGCCACTACCGACACCGTCGTTGAGGCAATCACCCGGCGCACATAGCCACGCGGGCTCAGCGAGCCGGCCAGCAGCGCGGCCTGGGCGCCGTTGTCGTCAACATCAGCGCCGGCCAGGTCGGTCTCGGCGCCGGGCACTTGCAGTTTGAGCAGTGCGCCATCCGACGCCTGCAGATACAGCTGGAGCCCACGCGCCTTGTCCTGCAGCGCCAGGGTCGCGCGCGACTGGGTGATGGCGGCAGCCACTTCGGCGGGGGTAAAGAAGGTGGAATACAGCCAGGGTTCACGTGCGGGAATGTCCACGGCCAAGGGCGTGGCGCGGTAATAGATGGCCTCCAGTCGAAAGTTTGAGGGCAGGCGTAACTGGCCATCGGCGCGCAACGGAAACCGGGCTGCGGGAGAGAACAACGGCGTGCCAAGCGCCTCGGGGTAAGTCGCCACATACGCTTCGCCGCGCGTGTGCTTAAGCACAAAGCCCTGGGCTGAGCCTTCAGGGAACAACGCGCGCGCGGCCATCAGCGCCAGGTCTGCACGCTCGAAGACCGACGTGCAGAACGGCTGTTCCTCTGTCACCTGCGTGACGGCGGCGTTGATCCGCCAGCCGTGCTTGACCCGCCCGCGCACGCCGCCCCAGTGAGCGTTGGCCACCACCACACGCAGATCGCCGGCTTGCGCGGCCTGCCAGATCAACGACTCGAAATCTGCAGAGGGCGCGAATGGCTCCTCGCCGGCAATGCGCTTTCTCAATAGCACTTCGGCCGCCGAGCCACTGCTCACGTATTTGAGCAATGAGCCTTCGGGGCCGAACACATAGTGCGCCACCACTGAACGCCGGTGTTCGATGATAAAACGCAGGTCGGCAGGCGAGAAAAAACTGATGAACACCGAGGCCTGCTCATCGCTCATGCCGGGGTTGTGCCGCTTCACCTGCGCCATGTCCGGCGGGTGCGAGTGATAGAGCGCCTCGCAGGTATAGCCCTCGGGGGCGATGAAATTATCCTCGGCGTCGGTGGCCAGCACGATCCGATGATCGAAGGTGACGTGCTGGTCGGCCACAGGCGTTGTGGCAAACCAGTAGTGGCCCTGCTTGAGAATCGCACCACCCAATTCCTTGTCGGCCGCTGCGTAGTCGGCCTGCCCATAGGCCCAACGCGCGGCATCGTCGGCGCTGATAAACGGCGGGCTCAAGACCGGCAGGGTCGGCTGCGGCGCAGCGACTCTTGGGGTACGTGGCATAAGTTCAGTCCTTGGAAAGTGAGGAGCGGTCACTGTTCCATCAACGCGATTCCAGGCGGCGCTAGATAGTTGTCGACCCCGGCACCACTTCAGCGCACCCCGTGCACGCCCATCCCGCCAGCGCGCCGATCTGGTGCGCGCGCCCGGCCCTGCAGCGTCCGTCTGCTGCGCAAACAAGCGCCCGCGTGCACCTCGGCACAGCCTTTGCAAAAGCCTGTGCAATGCCCTCATAACAACTTGAGTTTCTGGAGATCGCACCATGAAGCGTCGCAGTTTGATCAAGGCTTTCACCCTGTCCGCCTCCATTGCCGCCATGGGTCTGACCTGGACCGTGCAGGCCGCCGAGACCATCAAGGTCGGCATCCTGCACTCGCTGTCCGGGACCATGGCAATCTCCGAGACCTCGCTCAAAGACATGGCGTTGATGACCATTGACGAGATCAACGCCAAAGGCGGCGTGAACGGCAAGATGCTCGAGCCAGTGGTGGTCGACCCTGCATCGAACTGGCCGTTGTTCGCCGAAAAAGGCCGTCAGCTGCTGACCCAGGACAAAGTCGCCGTGGTATTCGGCTGCTGGACCTCGGTGTCGCGCAAATCCGTGCTGCCGGTGTTCGAAGAACTCAACGGTTTGCTGTTCTACCCCGTGCAATACGAAGGCGAAGAGATGTCGCCGAACGTGTTCTATACCGGTGCGGCGCCCAACCAACAGGCGATCCCGGCGGTGGAATACCTGATGAGCGAAGAAGGCGGCGGCGCCAAGCGCTTCTTCCTGCTCGGCACCGACTACGTGTACCCGCGCACCACCAACAAAATCCTGCGCTCGTTCCTGCACTCCAAAGGCGTAGCCGACAACGATATCGAAGAGGTCTACACCCCGTTCGGCCACGCCGATTACCAGACCATCGTGGCCAACATCAAAAAGTTCTCGGCCGGTGGCAAGACCGCGGTGATCTCCACCGTCAATGGCGACTCCAACGTGCCGTTCTACAAAGAGCTGGCCAACCAGGGTTTGAAAGCCACCGACGTACCGGTGGTGGCCTTCTCCGTGGGTGAAGAAGAACTGCGCGGCATCGACACCAAGCCACTGGTGGGCAACCTCGCCGCCTGGAACTACTTCCAGTCGGTGGAGAACCCGGTGAACAAGAAATTCGTCGCCGACTGGAAGGCTTACGCCAAGGCCCACAACCTGCCGGGCGCGGATAAAGCGGTGACCAACGACCCGATGGAGGCCACGTACGTCGGTATCCATATGTGGGCGCAGGCGGTGGAGAAAGCCAAGTCCACCGACGTCGACAAAGTGCGCGAAGCCATGGCCGGGCAGACCTTTGCCGCGCCGTCGGGCTTCACCCTGACCATGGATAAAACCAACCACCACCTGCACAAGCCGGTGA
The DNA here is from genome assembly GCF_003852315.1 of Pseudomonas sp. LBUM920. Taxonomy (NCBI): domain Bacteria; kingdom Pseudomonadati; phylum Pseudomonadota; class Gammaproteobacteria; order Pseudomonadales; family Pseudomonadaceae; genus Pseudomonas; species Pseudomonas edsoni (SeqCode). The sequence goes on along the minus strand of NZ_CP027762.1, from coordinate 676,363 downwards.
TGATCGGCGAGATCCAGTCTGACGGGCAGTTCTCGGTGGTGTGGCAGACCCAGGAGCCGATTCGTGCGCAGCCATGGAGCCCGTACATCCCTGGCAATGACAAGAAGCCGGATTACGCCGTCAAGAGCAACTAAGGCCCCTAGCGCAGATTAAAAATGTGGGAGGGGGCTTGCCCCCGATTGCGGTGCATCAGGCAACACATGCAGTGCCTGACACCCAGCCATCGGGGGCAAGCCCCCTCCCACACTGTCCGCGCATGATCAGGACATTTTGTTATGCCCACTGCCCTGCACCGTTTCATCCTCACGGCCTTGTTGCTGCTGCCTTTGGCGGTATATGCAGGCGACGCCGAAGACTTCCTCACTGCCAACCCGCCCCAACAAGCCAAGCTCCTCCAGGACTGGGCCGCCCAGCCTGACCCGGCACGCATCGAGCTGGTGGACGCCCTGCAACAAGGCCAGATCACGCTCAACGGCGAAACCAAAACCGTGCGCCTGAACAACCGCCTGCGTGGCTTGATCGACAACGTGCAGGCCAGTCAGCAGTTGCTCGCCGCCGACCCCAAGGTGCGCCTGGCCGCCGCGCAAACCCTGCAAAAAACCGCGCAGCCTGCGCAGCTCAAATTCCTCGACCAGCAAGTGGCCGCCGAAACCAACGAAGACGTGCACACCGCCCTCAGCCTGGCCCTGGCCAACCTGCAATTGGTTGATACCGACCCCGTGGTGCGCCTTGCTGCCGTGCGCTTGCTCGGCAGCACCGGCGACCCGCTGGCGCGCACGCGCCTCGAAGCCCTGCTCGCGCCGGGGGTCGAAACCGACGCCGCCGTGCATACCGCCGCCGAGACCAGCCTGGCGCAGGTCAAACGCAAATTGATGGTCGGCGAGATCCTCGGCCAGGCCTTCAGCGGCATGTCCCTGGGTTCGATTCTGCTGCTTGCGGCCCTGGGCCTGGCGATCACCTTCGGCCTGCTCGGCGTGATCAACATGGCCCACGGCGAGATGCTGATGCTCGGCGCTTATTCGACTTACGTGGTGCAACTGATGATGCAGCGCTACGTGCCAGCGGCCATCGAGTTCTACCCATTGATCGCGTTGCCGGTGGCGTTTTTTGTCACCGCCGCCATCGGCATGGCCCTGGAACGCACCGTGATTCGTCACCTCTACGGCCGTCCGCTGGAAACCCTGCTCGCCACCTGGGGCATCAGTTTGATGCTGATCCAGTTGGTGCGCCTGGTGTTCGGTGCACAGAACGTCGAAGTCTCCAACCCGCAGTGGCTGTCGGGTGGCATTCAAGTGCTGCCCAACCTGGTGCTGCCGTACAACCGCATCGTGATCATTGCCTTCGCGCTGTGCGTGGTGGTGCTGACCTGGCTGCTGCTGAACAAGACGCGCCTGGGCCTCAACGTGCGTGCCGTCACCCAGAACCGCAACATGGCCGCCTGCTGCGGCGTGCCCACCGGGCGTGTGGACATGCTCGCCTTTGGCCTGGGCTCCGGCATCGCCGGCCTGGGTGGCGTGGCCCTGAGCCAGGTTGGCAACGTCGGTCCGGACCTGGGCCAGAGCTACATCATTGACTCGTTCCTGGTGGTGGTGCTCGGCGGTGTCGGCCAGTTGGCCGGTAGCGTGATGGCCGCCTTCGGGCTGGGCATCGCCAACAAGATTCTCGAACCGCAGATCGGCGCCGTGCTCGGCAAGATCCTGATCCTCGCGCTGATCATTCTGTTTATCCAGAAACGCCCGCAAGGACTCTTCGCACTGAAAGGACGGGTGATCGACTGATGAACCAGCCATTGATGCTTACGGCCACGCGAAAGGCCGGCCCCACGCTGACAATAGCCGTCGGCGCGGTGATCCTGATCCTGCTGCTGGCGTTGCCTTTGTGTTCGCTGCTGGCGCCGGAAAACCCGCTGCACGTGTCGGCCTACACCCTCACGCTGGTGGGCAAGATCCTTTGCTACGCCATCGTCGCCCTGGCCCTGGACCTGGTGTGGGGCTATGCGGGCATGCTGTCCCTCGGCCACGGTTTGTTCTTTGCCCTCGGCGGTTATGCGATGGGCATGTACCTGATGCGCCAGGCCTCCGGCGATGAGCTGCCGGCGTTCATGACCTTTTTGTCGTGGACCGAACTGCCCTGGTATTGGGTTGGCACCGAGCACTTCCTCTGGGCGATGTGCCTGGTGGTATTGGCGCCGGGGTTGCTGGCGCTGGTGTTTGGCTTCTTCGCCTTCCGCTCGCGGATCAAGGGCGTGTATTTCTCGATCATGACCCAGGCTTTGACCTTTGCCGGGATGCTGCTGTTTTTTCGCAACGAGACCGGGTTTGGTGGCAATAACGGCTTCACCAATTTCCGCAGCATTCTGGGCTTTGGGATTACCGAACCGGGCACGCGGGCGGTGCTGTTTTTTGCCACGGTCGTGTTGCTGGTCGCCAGCCTCTACACCGGCTGGCGCCTGGCGCAGAGCAAGTTCGGCCGCGTGCTCACCGCCCTGCGCGATGCCGAGAACCGCTTGATGTTCTGCGGCTATGACCCGCGTGGCTTCAAGCTGTTTGTGTGGGTGTTGAGCGCGGTATTGTGTGGCCTGGCGGGCGCGTTGTATGTGCCGCAAGTGGGCATCATCAACCCCAGCGAAATGTCGCCGACCAACTCCATTGAAGCCGCCGTGTGGGTGGCCTTGGGCGGGCGTGGCACGCTGATCGGGCCATTGCTCGGCGCCGGTGTGGTGAACGGCATGAAGAGCTGGTTCACCGTGGCCTTCCCGGAATACTGGCTGTTCTTTCTGGGGGCGCTGTTCATCCTCGTCACCTTGTATTTGCCCAAGGGCGTGATCGGCCTGTTGAAGAAACGGGGTGAACAATGAGAGTCACAGCGACGGCGGAATTTATGCTCGAACCCATTCTTGAGCCAAACAAAGACGCGGGCAGTAGCCGCGATGCGATCGGCCTCGGCCAGGCCGCCGGCAAGGGCCTCAATACCCGCCACGGCACAATCCTGACCCTGGAAGACATCAGCGTCAGCTTCGACGGTTTCAAGGCGCTCAACGACTTGAACCTCTACATCGGCGTCGGCGAATTGCGCTGCATCATCGGCCCCAACGGCGCGGGCAAGACCACGCTGATGGACGTGATCACCGGCAAGACCCGCCCCAGCCACGGCAAGGCCTGGTTCGGCGAAACCCTCGACCTGACAAGCATGAGCGAGGTGCAGATCGCCCAGGCCGGCATCGGCCGCAAGTTCCAGAAACCCACCGTGTTCGAAGCCCTCAGCGTGTTCGAAAACCTGGAGCTGGCGCAGAAAACCGACAAATCCGTGTGGGCCAGCCTGCGCGCACGCTTGAGCGGCGAGCAAAAAGACCGCATCGATGAAGTGCTCGACACCCTGCGCCTGAGCGCCTCGGCGCAGCGCCCGGCGGGCTTGCTGTCACACGGGCAAAAGCAGTTCCTGGAAATCGGCATGCTGCTCGTGCAAGACCCGCAGCTATTGCTGCTGGACGAACCCGTGGCGGGCATGACCGACGCCGAAACCGAATTCACCGCCGAACTGTTCAAGCGCCTGGCAGGCAAACATTCGCTGATGGTGGTGGAGCACGACATGGGCTTTGTCGGCTCGATTGCCGACCACGTGACGGTGTTGCACCAGGGCAGCGTGCTGGCCGAAGGGTCGCTGGAACACGTGCAGGAAAATGAGCGAGTGATCGAGGTTTACCTCGGTCGCTAACCCAAGATGCGGGCTGCTTACTGTAAGAACCGATGCAGATGTGGGAGCTGGCTTGCCTGCGATGGCATCACTCGGTCCATCAGGCATATCGAGTTGCCTGCATCGCAGGCACGCCAGCGCCCACAGTTGATCCGGTTCCTACCAGGGATTTGAGGAGAATTTGAACATGCTGCAAGTCGACAAGCTGCATCAGTACTACGGCGGTAGCCATATCCTGCGCGGGCTGTCTTTTGACGTGAAGATCGGCGAGGTCACCTGCCTGCTCGGCCGTAACGGTGTGGGCAAAACCACCCTGCTCAAGTGCCTGATGGGTTTGCTGCCGGCCAAAGAGGGCGCCGTGAACTGGGAAGGCAAAGCCATTACCGGGCTCAAGCCGCATCAGCGCGTGCACGCTGGCATCGCCTACGTGCCACAGGGCCGGGAGATTTTTGCGCGGCTGACGGTGGAAGAGAACCTGTTGATGGGCCTGTCGCGCTTTCCGGGTTCTGAGGCCAAGCAAGTGCCGGCGTTTATCTATGAATTGTTCCCGGTACTGCTGCAAATGAAACACCGGCGCGGCGGTGACTTGTCCGGCGGCCAACAGCAACAGTTGGCGATTGGCCGCGCCCTGGCCAGCCGCCCGCGCCTGTTGATCCTCGATGAGCCCACCGAAGGCATCCAGCCGTCGGTGATCAAGGAAATCGGCATGGTGATCAAGAAGCTCGCCGCACGCGGCGATATGGCGATCCTGCTGGTGGAGCAGTTCTATGACTTCGCCGCCGAGCTGGCGGACCAATACCTGGTGATGTCACGCGGCGAAATCGTCCAGCAAGGCCGCGGTGAAAATATGGAAAGTGAGGGTGTACGCGGGCTGGTTACCATCTAATCTGTAGCGTCCTGACGATAAGCACTCAACCATGAACCTGCCCGTTTCCCCTGCCCTGTTCACCCCCAGCTGGCATGCCGAGCTGGACCTCGGCTACGCGCGTTTCGGCGACACCACGCGCCCGGTGATGCGCCGCCACCTCGGCCCGCTGCGCGTGCAAAAGCACCTGTACGCCGAAGGTCCCCAGGTGTGCCAGCACATCATCGTGCACCCGCCCGGCGGGATTGCCGGCGGTGATCGCCTGGACATCCGCGCCCATGTTGGCGCCGGTGCCTGGGCGCAATTGACCAGCCCCGGCGCAGCCAAGTGGTACCGCGCCAGCGGCCCGGCCTTTCAACAGCTTGAATTGACCGTGGAAGCGGGCGCCACGCTGGAGTGGCTGCCCCAGGAAACCATCGTGTTCAGCGCCGCCCAGGCCGAACTCACCACCCGCATTGACCTGCAAGGCGATGCCCGGCTGTTCTACTGGGACGTGGTCGCTCTCGGCCGGCCAGCCAGTGGCGAGCGTTTTGACCTGGGCCACTTTCAAGCGCACCTGGATATTCGCCGCGACGGCCAGTTGCTCTGGCATGAGCGCCAGCGCATTGTAGGCGCCGACGGGTTGCTCGACTCGCCCATCGGGCTGGACGGGCAACCGGTGTTCGCCACACTGCTGCTCACTGGCGATATCGAGCCTGACTTATTGGAAAGCTGCCGCGCCTTGCCCCATGCGGTGCGCGGCGACCTGACCCAACTGCCCGGGCTGCTGGTGGCCCGCTGTTTGGCCAGTGAAGCGCTGCTGGCGCGGGGCTGGTTGATTGATCTGTGGAAACTGCTGCGTCCGACCGTACTGGGGCGAGAGGCGGTTCCACCAAGAATTTGGAGCACATGACGATCTGAAGTGGAACCTGTCCCCTGTGGGGGCTGGCTTGCCTGCGATGCAGGCAACTCGGTATAGCTGATGTACCGAGGTGATGCCATCGCAGGCAAGCCAGCTCCCACTCTCGGATCTCTGTTGTTTTTAAGAATGCTGTCTATGAAGGACCTTGAACCATGGATTTGACCCCACGGGAAAAAGACAAACTGCTGATCTTCACCGCAGGCCTGGTCGCCGAACGCCGCCTGGCACGAGGCGTGAAGCTCAACTACCCGGAAACCATCGCCTACATTTCCGCCGCGTTGATGGAAGGTGCCCGCGATGGCCGCACCGTCGCCGATTTGATGCACTACGGCACCACCCTGCTCAGCCGCGAGCAAGTGATGGAAGGCATCCCGGAAATGATCCCGGATATCCAGGTGGAAGCCACCTTTCCCGACGGCACCAAGCTGGTCACCGTCCACCAGCCTATCGCGTGAGAGCCGATCATGATTCGTGATGCAACCGAGCAAGACCTGCCGGCCATTCGAGACATCTACAACGACGCGGTGCTCAACACCACGGCGATCTGGAACGAACAACCCGTCGACCTGGCCAACCGTCAGGCCTGGTTCACGGCGCGTCAGGCCCAGGCGTACCCGATCCTGGTGGCGGTGGAAAACGATGAAGTCACCGGCTACGCCTCGTTCGGCGACTGGCGACCCTTTGAAGGCTTTCGCTACAGCGTCGAGCACTCGGTGTATGTGCGCAATGACCAGCGCGGCAAAGGCCTCGGCCCGCGTCTGATGCAAGCGCTGATCGAGCGCGCCCGCAGCGCCGGCAAACACGTGATGGTCGCAGCCATCGAAAGCGGCAACCAGGCGTCTGTTCGCCTGCATGAGCGCCTGGGTTACACCACCACCGGGCACATGCCGCAAGTGGGCATCAAGTTCGGCCGCTGGCTGGACCTGACCTTTATGCAACTGACATTGAATCCGGGCGCCGAACCGCCCAAGGAGTGAGATCGATGAACACTGCTCAACTGCGTCGAGTAAATGCTGAAAGTTTTGCCCATTACCGTCTGGGCTTGATCGAGCTGTTGCTGGACGCGGTGAAGCATGGTGCGTCGGTGGGCTTCATGGCGGACTTCGATGAAGCCCAGGCCCGCGACTATCTGAAGGGCGTACAAGCCAGCATCGAAGACGCCAGCCTGCTGCTGTGGGTGGTGGTGCGCGATGAACAGGTGATCGCCAGCGTGCAATTGGCGCTGTGCCAGAAAGCCAATGGCCTCAACCGCGCCGAAGTGCAAAAACTGTTGGTACACAGCAGCGCCCGCCGCCATGGCCTGGGCCAGCAATTGATGAGCGCTCTGGAACTCGCCGCGCGCCAGCACAAGCGCGGCCTGCTGTACCTGGACACCGAAGCCGGCTCCGGTGCCGAAGCCTTTTACCAGTCGCTGCGCTACACCAAAATCGGTGAATTGCCCGACTACTGCCAAAGCCCGGACGGGCGCTACAGCCCGACCGCCATCTACTTCAAGACCCTGGGGCAACCTGCATGATTCCTGGTGAATATCAGATCCAGCCTGGCGATATCGAACTGAATGTCGGCCGGCGTACCGTCACCCTCAGCGTGGCCAACAGCGGCGACCGGCCGATCCAGGTGGGTTCGCATTACCATTTTTTTGAAACCAATGACGCGCTGACGTTTGACCGCGCGGCGAGCCGTGGCATGCGCCTGAATATTCCGGCCGGGACGGCGGTGCGGTTCGAGCCGGGGCAGAGCCGTGAGGTCGAGCTGGTCGATTTGAGCGGCGGGCGGCGGGTGTTCGGATTTGCCGGACGGATCATGGGCGACCTTTAGGGCCTCATCGGGGGCAAGCCCCCTCCCACATTTTGACCGCGTCCACAAACCGAAGGTGGGAGGGGGCTTGCCCCCGATAGCGGACTCACATTCAACATAATTTTTCAGGGTTCACACACATGAAAATCAGCCGCCAAGCCTACGCCGACATGTACGGCCCCACCGTCGGTGACAAGGTCCGCCTGGCGGACACCGAGCTGTTCGTCGAAGTCGAAAAAGACTTCACCGTGTATGGCGAGGAAGTGAAGTTCGGCGGCGGAAAAGTCATCCGCGACGGCCAGGGCCAAAGCCAGTTGCTCGCCCATGAGGTCGTGGACACGCTGATCACCAACGCGCTGATCATTGACCACTGGGGCATCGTCAAGGCCGACGTCGGCCTGAAGAATGGCCGCATTCACGCGATCGGCAAAGCCGGCAACCCGGATATCCAGCCGGGCGTAACCATGGCCATCGGCGCCAGCACCGAAGTGATCGCCGGAGAAGGCATGATCCTCACTGCCGGCGGCATCGACTCCCACGTGCATTTCATCTGCCCGCAGCAGATCGAAGAAGCGCTGACCAGCGGCGTCACCACCATGATTGGCGGCGGCACCGGCCCGGCCACCGGCACCAATGCCACCACCTGTACGTCAGGCCCGTGGCACCTGGCGCGCATGCTTCAGGCCAGCGATTCGTTCCCGATGAACATTGGCTTCACCGGCAAGGGCAATGCCAGTTTGCCGCAGCCCTTGATCGAGCAGGTCAAGGCCGGCGCCATCGGTTTGAAGCTGCACGAAGACTGGGGCACCACGCCTGCGAGCATTGATAACTGCCTGAGCGTCGCCGATGAGTATGACGTGCAGGTCGCGATCCACAGCGACACGCTGAATGAATCCGGCTTCGTCGAAACCACGCTCGCCGCGCTCAAGGGCCGCACCATTCACACCTACCACACCGAAGGCGCAGGAGGCGGCCACGCGCCAGACATCATCAAGGCCTGCGGCTTCCCAAACGTGCTGCCCAGCTCCACCAACCCGACCCGGCCGTTCACCCGAAATACCATCGACGAGCACCTGGACATGTTGATGGTCTGCCATCACCTGGACCCCAGCATTGCCGAAGACGTGGCCTTCGCCGAAAGCCGCATCCGCCGCGAGACCATCGCCGCCGAAGACATCCTGCACGACCTCGGCGCGTTCTCGATGATCAGCTCTGACAGCCAGGCCATGGGCCGCGTCGGTGAAGTCATCACGCGCACCTGGCAGACGGCCGACAAAATGAAAAAACAGCGCGGTCCGTTGCCGGGTGACGGCGAAGGCAACGACAACTTCCGCGCCAAGCGCTACATCGCCAAGTACACCATCAACCCGGCGATCACCCACGGCATCAGCCATATCGTCGGCTCTATCGAAGTCGGCAAGTGGGCCGACCTGGTGCTGTGGCGCCCCGCATTTTTTGGCATCAAACCGACCCTGATTCTCAAAGGCGGCGCGATTGCCTCAAGCCTGATGGGCGACGCCAATGCGTCGATTCCCACGCCGCAGCCGGTGCACTACCGCCCCATGTTCGCCAGCTTCGGCAGTTCGTTGCATGCCACCAGCCTGACCTTTATCAGCCAGGCGGCGCAGGCAGCCGGATTGCCCGAAGCTCTGGGCCTGAAAAAGCAGATTGCGGTGGTCAAGGGGTGTCGCGACGTGCAGAAAACCGACCTGATCCACAACGACTACCTGCCGGCTATCGAAGTGGACCCACAGACCTACCAGGTCAAGGCCGACGGTGTACTGCTGTGGTGCGAGCCGGCCGACGTGCTGCCGATGGCGCAGCGTTACTTCCTGTTCTGACGCCTCGGCGGCCAGGTCATGGGGTTCTGCCCAAGGCCTGGTCGCTGAGCTGACGCAGCAGGTTTTTGCGCGCCACGCCCATTGCGCTCAACTGCGCGAAGTACACCTCATCCGACATCACCTGCCCCGGGCTCAGCTCGCTGGCAGGCAACCCCAGGCGCCGTCCGGCTTCTTCGATGGTCTTGCGCAGCGCGAGTTTGTGCGGCGCGGCCAGACCGCCGTCGGCAGCCCACGTTTGCTGCGCCACCAGCAAGTCGTCCAGGGCATCGGCCTTGGCTTTCAACTCATCGAACTGCGCGCGGTTGGCACCTTCCAGGTAAGTGCACCAGAAATCCTGTTCCAGCAGGTTTTCCCTGAGCAGGTCACCTTGCTCCAGGCGCGTGACACGCTCAAACGCGGCATCCAGCATCGCCGCCGTGACGTCCGGCTCGCGGAACATCATGCTGCGCGACTGCCAGGGCAGGTCCAAGCGTTGCGCGAGCCCGGTGACGTACGCCAGGTGGATCTCGACTTCGTCAATCGGGCGCAACACCCTGCCCTGCGCATCGCGGTGAACAATCGGGTCGCCATTGCCGTTGTACTGGGCAAAGCGCCGGCCGCTCTTGAGCAATTCGCCTACGCGGGCATGGGCAATCCGGCCAAGCTCGTCCAGGCGTGATTTGCCCTTGGCGAGGTCCAGCAGTTCAAGCCCGACCAACTGCTCATTGGGCACCGAATAAGCTTCGCTCAGGAGCACTTCAACCCCCATGGCGTTGAACAGTTGCGCACCGGCATCGACACAGGTGGTGGGCGCACTGGCCATCTGGAACAGTTTGTCGCGCAGAGAGGCATCGGCGTACGCGGCCTCCAGCATGCGCCAGACTTTAGCCGCCAATTCATGCTTGTAGGCCGGGGAGGCCGCGTCGGACGACTCGGAGAGCTTTCTGATTTCGTCAAAAAAACCCTCGGCGCCCGGCGACGCCTCCAGTGCGTCCCACAGCGGTTGCTTGGCTTCCCACTGCGTCGGCGTCAGCTCGCCCTTCCAGTGGATACTGTCTTGCGCGCCCCGTGGCGGAAACCGACGTTCGGGGTCCAGGCCAATCGATTCGATATACAGCTTGAGCCTGGCGAGCACGTCGGGGCTCAACAGGTTGCGGTCTACCACCGTGCGGGCAATCAGCGCCGCGCGGTCAGAGCCGGGTGCCACATCGGGTATACGGCTCAACCGATTGGCAGTCATGTTCAGATAGAACCCACGCGGCCTGACCCGCCCGAACAGGCCGGTGGGCCAACGGTCCAGCCCGGTATTGCTCAGCAACAGCATCTGCAGGTTGGGCATTTGGCTGACATCCGGCGCCAACCCCAGCGGGTTGCCTTCGAGTTCGAGCATCCACAGGCTTCGCAGTGCACGTAACTGCGCCACGCCGTGCGCGTCCAGCACGATGTGGTTTTCCGAGAGGCTCAATACCCCCAGGCGCGGCATCCGCGACAGCGGCGCGGGCAGGCGGGTCAACCGGCAATTCTCCAGATTGAGGCTGGACACGCCGGTGAAGTACGTGAGGAAGCGGTGGTTATCATCGCCAAAATCGCTTTCGGACAGGTTCAATTCACTGACGTGACCAAAGCGGGCCGTCAACGCCGGCAAACTGTCGAGCTGGCGGCGAATGCGCACCCCACTCAAGTCGATCTGCTGGCCCAGGTAGTTGCCCAAGTGATCGATATGCCGGGGCCCGATGCCACGCCAGGCGTCCTTGAGCGCGCGCACAATTTTGCTGCGCACCTGCAGTTGCCGCCGGTAAGCGGCACTGCCGAATTCACCGACACCTTCGATAGGCGCGCTCAGCCAGGTTTGCAAGGTGTGATCCAGGGTCTTGTATTCACCTTCCAGGTTCTTGAGCCACTGGTCATTGAAGGGGTCGTTGTCTGCGCGCAATTGCGTCAGTTCTTCGGTGCTGATGTCCGGGAACAATGCACGCACACGCTCCTCAATAATCTGCCCCCAGGTGCCTTGCCCTCTGCCGCTCAGCGGATACCCGCGGCGGCCGTCCGGCAGTCGCCGCGCCGGGACAAAAAATGGCCGGCTGTCGGGCTGCATCCCCAGTACCTTGAGCAATTGCTGACGGGGCAGCGCATACCGTTGAATCAACGCTTTTAGCGCCAGCCCTTGCCCAACATGAGGCAGGCCCAACGACGTCCGGTGCGCGTCAGTCAGCGCGTGCTGCAACGAGTCGTAGAAACTGTTGATGCCATGCAAGGCGTTGGCCTCCTCGTCGAAGGCCTGGTACTGCCCGTCCGCTACCTGCACGATCACTTTGCGGTGGGAGGCATTGACGGGCCCATAGCTGGCCCGCAACGCGCCATTGAACCCCTCGGCACGCACCTCCAGGCGCAAGTCGTCTTGCCAGCCCGGCAGGGTTTCCAGGGTATTGAGCACCAGCGCCTCGGTGTCCGGGTTGGCCAGGGCATCCAGGTAAAGGCCTGCATAGGCGCGAACCAAACGCATCTGGCGTTGCAGTTGATGCGCCTGCGTGGCCAACGCCAAAGGCACTTTGCCGCGGGTTTCAAGCGCGCTCACCTGACTGGGCCGCGCCCGCGCCAGCAGCTCGCGGGCCATGATCGCGGGCACCCCTTTGAAGTCGCGCTGCAACAGCTGCACAGCCTTTTCGGTGGGCGGTTGCTGGTCGGCATAGAAGCTTTGGAACAGCGTGGATCGATACTGCCGGGCGTGCTGCGCCAGCCGGTTCTGCAGCAACGTCGCACGCTGCAACGGGTCGTGGGGCGCGTGTTGCCCGAGCAGCTCGCGGGCATGCTCATCACTGAGCGCACGCGCCACCCGCTCGGGGAGCTTGCCCGCCATCAGGTCCGGAAGGCTCATCCGGATCACCTTCTGAACCGGCGTAATCCCATCGCCATAAAGCACCGCGTCGCCGCCCTCGCCCCTGAACCCCTCAATCGCCCAGGCACGCGGCCAACCTGGCAGGTGCACCATCAGCGCCGCCGCATAGCTGGCCAAACGGCTCGATAAACGCCCACGGTCGATTTGCTCACTCACACTCACCGCATCGGCGTACGCACGAAACTGCCGCGCGGTGTCGATCAACACCGCAGGCACCGGTTCACTTTCGACATGCAAGCGGCGCAACACGCTTTCGTCAACGTCACTGACCCGCCGAATCTGCTCAAGCTGGGCGTCGCTCAAGCCATCCAGAAACGGCCCGAGGCGCCGCATCAGACGCGGCTGCTCCCAGCCCAGCGGATACTCCGCCTCATGCACCCAGCCACCGGCACCGTTATGGCGCACCTCAGGCTGATAAGCCTCCAGCCGGCCAGGATGCTGGAGGCGACTTTTACCGGGATACGGCTCGCGCTTGAGCACAAACGTCCTGCCTTCCAGGTTCAGCACGTGCTGATTGGCACGTCGATATACGCCCTCCTCAGAGGCGACAGACTCAGGCGCCAAGGCAATGTCCGCCACATAGGGCTGGATGTCGGGCTTCCATAAACGGGTTTTCCCGCCGGGCAGCCGCACGCTTTTAAGCTGTTCGATAAACGGCGACACCGTGAAGTGAAACGCCACGCCACCGGCGGCCAGCATCGCCAGGTTTTCCACGACATCGTTGAGGTGTGACCAGCCAGCTTCACGGTCCCCTTGCGCCATGTCGAAAACACCCTCGAAGGTCTCGTACAGCAACTGCCCGGCCGTCACCGCGAGCATGGCGTAACCCAGCGGCGGCACTGCCATCGAGACCACATTGACCACCAACAGCCCCAGGTTCAGGTAGTGCGACAGGCGCCTGGAGCGGTCGCGCGCATCCGCTTCGGCTGTCGGGATGGCCTGTGTTTTAGCATCGTCGAACAGGCGCAGCAGCATGCCTTCATACAGCTCCTCCCACAGCTCGACCTCTTCCCAGATCTGTTTGAACGCTACGCCATTGATGTGCAGATTCGGCCCGCTGACCGGCACGCGCGAGGTGTGCGCCGGGTCGCCCAGGCTTGAGCTCGCCCAGCGCGTCTCGGGCGCCAGCACACCCGACCAGAAGCGCCCTTGCTCGGAGCGCAGCCACTGGGCAGCCTGCGACTGCAGCGGCGCGTCGACGACCAGTTCGGTCAGCCGATGAAAATAATAAGGTCGATCTTTTTGCGCCACGAAGCGGCTGAAAAACAGTTGGAAGTCGTTGGGCGACCATGGCTGCGAACGGTCGGCCCGGGCTGCCCCCTGAGTCAATCGGTCGGTCATGGCCTGCACAAACGTCGAAGACGTTTCGTAGCGTTTGATCGGGTGCTGCGGGTCGTTGGGGAACCAGGCGATAAACCAGGTGCTGTAGCGGTATTTGACGCACGGCTCGATCAACACGCAGCCCTGCAAACGCAGGTTCATCACGGTTGGCGTGCGATACCAGAGCTGTTTGTCGCCGACCCGGATGTTTTTCTCGCCGCTGGCCACGCGCATCAGCAAGGCGAAATCGCTGTCGCCAATGTCGCCCTTGAGCAGCGCCAGATGGGCTGCGGCGCTGAACGCATCTTTTTGGGCGGTGAGATAGCGCTGGCGCAAGACGGCCTGGGACACCACGTCATCAGAACGCAAATGCGACTGCAGGTAGGCCTGGTACTGGCCGCCCAGATCGAGGTCGCGACACAGCCGGGCAAACGCTTCAAGCCTCATGCGCGTGGGGTGCCGCTCGAAATGGCCGCGCTCATCGGGTTGAGTGATAAAGCCGGACGCGCTGTTGAAATAACCGATGGCTGTTTCAGGCGCCTCGAAATTGTTTAGGGCCGCCTGCAGCAGGGAGAAGGTCTTGGGCACGAAACCCCCGGTCGCTCTGCCGAACGTATCCTGGACCGGGCTATAGAGGCGCACAAAGGTCTGCTCTACGTCCAGTTCATGCCCCGCTTGTTTCAACGCGGTTTCCAGCAACGGCCGGGCAAACGCAACGAGCGTCTGGACCTTGCCCTGGAGCTTTTCCCAGGCGTTGGTTGACTGCCAGGTGGCGTCCAGCACGGTTTTGAGGGCGTCTTTTTGCGCCGGTGTCGCTTGCGCATACCAGGGCGCTACAAGGGGTTTGACGCCGCGCAAGCCAGAACGGTTTTGCGTAGACGCCTGCACCAGATACGGCGGGATGACAGAGGACAGAAACGCGTAATGCTGCCCTTGGTCCCCCGGCAGCGCGAGCGCCGGGGGAAGGGTGATGTGAAGGTCCATGGCGGGTTCCCTTGGGAGGTGATAAAGCGCTGGAGCTTATTCACCACCCGCCATTGGCTGGGCCTATCTATGCAGTGCTGCCCCTGCAGTGCTCGGCGCCTGGACGCAAGGGTCCTGGCGTCAGCTGTTCCAGTTTTCTCGCGGATCGAACGCGGCTTTTTTCGCCAGTTCCTGCCACAACGCCTTGACCTCATCGTCGCTGGTTTTCGGCATCACGGCCTTGAGCTGCACGAACAGGTAACCGCGCTGCCCGGCCTTGTTCAGCAGGCCATGACCTTTGGCGCGCATGCGTTGGCCGTTCTGGCTGCCGGCCGGCACCTTGAGGTTGATCTTGCCGGTGAGGGTCGGCACGGCCACTTCTGCGCCCAAGGCCAATTCCCATGGCGCCAGGGGCAGGTTGATGATCAGGTTTTCACCGTCCACTTCAAACCGTGGGTGCGGCGCAAACTTGATGATCAGGTACAGATCGCCATTGGCGCCACCGCCAATGCCCGGCGCACCCTGGCCCTTGAGGCGGATGCGCTCGCCGTCGGCCACGCCGGCGGGGATTTTCACGTTCAGGCTTTTGGTGGTGTTGCTGACGTGACGACCCGAGGCGTCGTATTGCGGCACCTGGAAGCTGATCTGCTTGGACTCGGTGGACAGCGTCTCTTCAAGGAATACCGACAGCTGCATTTCCACGTCCTGGCCCTTGCGCCCGGTTGGACGGCGCTGACCGCCGCCAAACGCGTCGCCGCGCGAGCCGAAGATCGAACTGAAGAAGTCCGAAAAGTCGCCCGCGTCCTGGCCGCCGCCAAAGCCGCCACGGCTCTGCCAGCCCGGCGGCCCCTGGAACGGCTGGCCATGTTGGCCATATTTGCGCAGTTCGTCGTATTCCGCGCGCTTATCGGCGCTTTTAAGCGCTTCATAGGCTTCGGACGCGTCCTTGAATTTCTCTTCGGCGTCTTTTTCCTTGCTCACGTCCGGGTGATATTTGCGTGCGAGCTTGCGATAGGCGGCCTTGATTTCCTTGTCATCGGCGCTCGGCTCGACACCCAGAATCTTGTAGTAGTCTTTGAAATCCATCGGCGGTTCACCATCCTTAATCGAGATCGCACAGCCCGGGGCACAACGTGCGCTGCATTGCACCTGTTGAGTGATGTGGCCTGGGGGTGCGTCAAAGTGTTATCGGCGCTAGCCGTATGCAACAGATGTGGGGGCAAATCCCGCACTTTCAAGCACGATTTAACGGATGGTCGGCCTACGCATCCGTGCCCGACTGGCATACACTGCGCGGCCGTTTTTCAACCGGAACCCGATAGACATGAAAAACCCATCCCCAGCCCGTGCCTGCGGTATCGACTTCGGCACGTCCAACTCCACCGTCGGCTGGATCCGCCCCGGCATGGAAACGCTTATTGCGCTGGAGGACGACAAGATCACGTTGCCGTCGGTGGTGTTCTTCAACTTCGAGGAGCGCCGCCCGGTGTACGGTCGCCTGGCCCTGCACGAGTACCTGGAAAACTACGAAGGCCGGCTGATGCGCTCGCTCAAGAGCCTGCTGGGTTCCAAGCTGATCAAGCACGACACCAGCGTACTCGGCACGGCAATGCCGTTCACCGACCTGCTGGCGCTGTTTATCGGCCAGCTCAAGAGCCGCGCCGAAGCCAACGCCGGCCGTGAATTCGAAGAAGTGGTACTGGGCCGCCCGGTGTTTTTCGTCGATGACGACCCGATGGCTGACCAGGAGGCGGAAAACACCCTGGTCGATGTCGCCCGCAAAATCGGTTTCAAGGACATTTCCTTCCAGTACGAACCGATTGCAGCAGCGTTCGACTACGAGTCCACCATTGAGAAGGAAGAGTTGGTACTGATCGTCGACATCGGCGGTGGTACGTCCGACTTCTCGCTGGTGCGCCTGTCACCGGATCGCCGTCACAATGACAACCGTCACGACGACATCCTTGCCACCGGCGGCGTGCACATCGGCGGTACCGACTTCGACAAACAGCTCAGCCTGCAAGGCATGATGCCGCTGTTCGGCTACGGCAGCCGCATGAAAAGCGGCGCCTACATGCCCACCAGCCACCACATGAACCTGGCCACCTGGCACACCATCAACTCGGTGTACTCGCAAAAATCGCAGCTGGCCCTGGGCAGCATGCGCTACGACATCGAAGACACCGGCGGCATCGACCGCCTGTTCAAGCTGATCGAACAGCGCGCCGGGCACTGGCTGGCCATGGAAGTGGAAGAAACCAAGATCCAGCTGACCCACGAGGACAGCCGCCACGTGCTGCTCGACCGGGTTGAGCCGGGGTTGAGCGTGGAACTGAGCCGCGCGCTGTTCGAGTCGGCCATCGATGGCTTGCTCGAGCGCGTGCGCAACAGTGTCACGCAGCTGCTGACCGATGCGTCGGTCAGT
Organism: Pseudomonas sp. LBUM920; assembly: GCF_003852315.1. Lineage (NCBI taxonomy): Bacteria > Pseudomonadati > Pseudomonadota > Gammaproteobacteria > Pseudomonadales > Pseudomonadaceae > Pseudomonas > Pseudomonas edsoni (SeqCode). Next base: position 659,683 of record NZ_CP027762.1, on the reverse strand, counting down.
GTGGCGCAAGTGGACACGGTGTTCTTTACCGGGGGTTCCAGCGGCATTCCGGCACTGCGCCACAGCATTTCGGCGATGTTGCCGAATGCGCGGCACGTGGAAGGCAATATCTTCGGCAGTATCGGCAGCGGTTTGGCGATTGAGGCCAGCAAGCGTTACGGCAGCTGACCGGCCCCGATTTCACCAACACAGCAAATCCAACATGTGGGAGCGGGCTTGCTCGCGAAGGCGGTGGTTCAGTCGATATCTCTGTCGACTGACACACCGCTTTCGCGAGCAAGCCCGCTCCCACATTTTTGACCTGCGAACGCTCGAAGCCCCAGTCGTCATCGCCCCCCTCGTGGGGAACGGGCTTGCCCCGCGTTGGACTGCACAGCAGCCCCAAGACGATCCACGGCCGCGCGTTGTTGTTATTAGACTTCGCCGCTGCTTGAAATCGTGATCCTGCTCTTGGGTGCACCGCTATCCAACCCTAACTGCTCAATCGCCTTCACCAAATCCATACCTTCGACGACTTCACCGAACACGACGTGTTTACCGTCCAGCCAACTGGTGATAACTGTGGTGATAAAAAACTGGCTACCGTTGGTGTTCGGACCTGCGTTAGCCATGCTCAACAAACCTGGCTTGTCATGTTTCTTATAAAAGTTTTCGTCAGCAAATTTTTCTCCATAGATAGACTTGCCGCCTGTGCCGTTATGTCTGGTGAAATCTCCGCCTTGCAACATAAAGTTCGGAATGACCCGGTGAAATATGGACTTTGCGTACCCAAACCCATTTACGCCTGTACAAAGTTCGCGAAAATTTCTGGTGGTTTTCGGGACAATGTCGTCATAGAGCCGCATGACGATTCGACCTGCGGGTTTGTCGGCGATAGTGATATCAAAATAAACATCCGGCCCGGCCATAAAATCACCCTTTCCTTGTCAGTCATTAAAGAACAGGAAATACCCGGTATTTTCTGTTATCCGTTGATGTGCCACAGAAGTAAGGTAGGTGTTACGAGCCGGTTAAAAAACTGTGAAGAATGACAGTTTTTTAGATGGTTTCGCGATCAGCCCAAAAGCCAATGCCCACTCGAGTTGGGCACTGTTTGAGCAGGCGATTGATGGGTCGTTAGGACAGCTGACCGGCCCCGATTTCACCAACACAGCAACAAAATGTTGGAGCGGGCTTGCTCGCGAAGGCGGTGTGTCAGTCAGGACATCTGATACTGAACCACCGCTTTCGCGAGCAAGCCCGCTCCCACATTTAGGCCTGCACACACCCTAAATCCCAGTCGCCACAGCCCTCCTGTGGCGAGGGAGCTTGCTCCCGCTGGGGTGCGCAGCAGCCCCAAAACCATTCAACCCACTCTCCCGCCTGAATGCTGTAACCAAGCCATCCTGCGCCTTGCACCATTGACTCAATGACGTTTATAGTCCGCCCGTCGCCCCCATGGCGATCAGGTTTGGCGACCTGAATCCACGTTCAAAAATGCCTGCTTTCTTGGCAGGCATTCTTGTACCCGCAAAGCTGCGTCTATGGTAGCTGTGCGCGGGAGACCTTCGGGTCTGCCGGTTCCGTGGTTTCCGGTTCGCCAACCTGCGTACAGCTGCCACCCTATTGTTTGGCGACAATCGAGTGGAAGCTCCCTATAGACCACGGAGTTTCACTATGAATCGTTACATGCCCTTAACCGGCCACGACTGCACCATCCCCGCGTTAATCATCGACACCCAAGCCCCTCTCGATGTGCTCTATGAAGCCGCCGCCTTTCGCATTCGCGCGGTGACACAGCTGTTGGAGAACCTCGCTTTTCGAGAGGAGATCAGCAGCGACGCCGTGGTACTTCACGACTTCGCACAACTGATGGCTATCCCATTGCGGGATGGGTGTGACTTGATGGATGTGATTGGGCGCCGGCTAACTTCACAAGCGTCCTAAGCGGGAACAGGGCGGCTCTTCAGTCGCCCTGCCGGAACACAGTCAAACCATGCCGGCGAGCTTCAGCTCACTCTTCAGGTACGCATAGTAAATCGGCCCCGCCACCACACCCGGCAGGCCGAATGCGGCTTCGAACACCAGCATCGCCAGCAACAATTCCCACGACTTGGCGCTGATCTGCCCGCCAACGATGCGCGCGTTGAGGAAGTACTCGACCTTGTGGATCACGATCAAATACCCCAGCGCCGCCACTGCGACCCAAATCGACAGCGACAACGCGACGATGGTGATCAGCGTATTGGAGATCAGGTTGCCGATCACCGGCAGCAGGCCGACCAGGAAGGTCAGCACGATCAGGGTCTTGGTCAGCGGCAGGTGAATCCCGCACAGCGGCAGCACGATCCCGAGGAAGATCGCAGTGAACAGGGTGTTGAGCGCGGCGATCTTGATCTGGGCGAAGACGATGTTGCGAAACGCCTGGACCAGCAGGTGCAGGCGGTCGAACAACGCGGCGGCCAGCGGTTTGCGCTTGGTCAGGTCGGGCACGCGCTGCAGGGCAATGATCGCGCCCAGCACCATGCCGATGAGCAGGGTGACGAACATGTGGGCAGCGTCTTTGCCGACCAGTTGCAGTTCGCTCAGGTGCTTGCTCAGCCAGTCGCCGATGGCCACGCGAAACTCGGCGGCGCTGGCGGGCAGGTAGGCGTCGAAAAACGGCGGCAGCTGGCCGCGCGCGCGATCGACCACGCCCATGAATTTGTCGAGGGAAGCCCCGGGATTTTCCGCTTCGTGGAGCAGGAAACTGATGGCGCCGGCAAAGATCAGGGCCAGCACGCTGACGATCAAGGTGCCGAGCAACGCCACAGCGAGCCAGCGCGCGCGCCGACCTTCGATCAGCCGCTGCAATTGCGGGGTGAGCATGTTGACCAGTTCATAAACCAACAGGCCGGCCAGCAGGCTGGGCAGCAGCTTGAGCGGCAGGACCAGCAGTAATCCACCGAAAATGATGATGCAACTGACCAGCAACAACACGTGACGCTGAGAAAACGTTGGCATACAGCCTCAAAACGAACGGCGTTAAAGGATGGGCAGTCTGCCAGCCTTGAGGGAATCAAGCGAGAGGCCAGGGTGTGAATGCGATCAACTGTGGGAGCTGGCTTGCCCGCGATAGCATCACCTCGGTTTGCCTGATACACCGAGGTGTCTGCATCGCGGGCAAGCCCGGCTCCCACACCTGAACGCCAGCGGGCGCGAAAGCGTGATCAGCTACCCTTGAGGCAAGTGCTCATAAAGGTCTTGCGTGCATCGCCGGTCAACGCCTTGGTTTTCGCCGTGGCATTGCAGTCTTTCATCTTCTGCTGCTGGGGCGTCAGGGTCTTGGCGTCGTTGGCTGCCGGAGCGGCCTTGAGGCACGTGCTCATGAATGTTTTGCGCTCGTCGCCCGTCTTGCCTTTGGCTTCGGCGTTGCAGGTGGTCATTTTTTGTTGCTGGGCGGTCTGTGCGGCGGTGGCGGCAAACCCTTGGGAACACAGCAGCAGGCCCATCATCAACAGCGGAATACGCAGCATCTTCATGGAGTTTTCTCCCTGTTACCGTGCCGGGGGGCACGGCCTACGCAGGAGTGTAGTCAAAGCCCGTTACATCTTCACCGACCGCGAATATTAGTTCGACGATACTGCTCCGGTGTGCAGCCGGCGTGGCGCTGGAACATCGCGATGAACGCCGAGGCGGTGCTGTAACCCAGGTCAAATGCCACGTGTTGCACGCTGCGCTCGCTGTCGAGAGCTTCGATGGCGGCGAGGTAGCGCAGGCGCTGGCGCCATTCGCCAAAGCTCATGCCCAACTCCCGCACAAATTGCCGCGCCAGGGTGCGTTCGCTCACATGCACCTGCTCGGCCCAGTGCGCCAACGGGCGGTTGTCCCCGGGCGCGGCCTGCATGCCTTCAAGCACACCGAGCAGGCCGGGGTGACGCGCGTAGGGCAGGAAGCAATCGTGAATCGGCGCTTGTTTGAGTTGGTCCACCAGCACCTGGGCCAAACGGATATCGGCTTCGGTCTGCGGGATATTGACGTCACGCTGGGCAAAGTCGCTGAGGATGGCTTTGAGAATCTCGCTGATCGCCAGGGTGCACGGCGCCTGCGGCAATTGCTCGCAGAGTTCCGGGGCCAGGCCTACCGAACGATAAACAATCGCCTGGGCGTTGTAGGAGCTGTGCTCGGTGTTCGGCGGGATCCACACCGCGTACTGCGGCGGCGACATAAAGCGGCTGCCGGCCACCTCCATGCGCATCACGCCGTTGGCCGAATAGTCCAGCGAACCCCAGAAATGCCGGTGCGGGGTGCACTCGGTATCGGGGGCGAAATCGGAGTAACGGAAGTAGACCGGGCTTGGCAGGCTGTGGAAATCCGCGAGGCGTACGGTGTGTCTGGCCATATTGTCTGGATACAAAGGTCGGTTGTCTGGATCGCAGTATAGGCTTCGATCCAGACAGGGGATAATCCCGCCTCATCAACACACCTGGTTCCTTTCAATGCAATACGCGTATCCCCTGCTGGCCATCTTCATTTGGGCCGGTAATACCGTGGTCAACAAACTGGCCGTGGGCACCCTCTTCCCGGCAGAAATCGGCTTTTACCGCTGGTTGCTGGCGGCGCTGCTGTTTACCCCGTTCATGCTCAAGCCGGTGATCGCCAACTGGACGCTGATTCGCCCGAACCTGGGCAAGATCTTCATCCTCGGTGTATTGGGCATGGCGGTGTATCAAAGCCTGGCCTACTACGCCGCGGCCCTGACCTCGGCGACCAACATGGGCATCATCCTCTCGCTGATGCCGTTGATGGCATTGACCGCCGCCATTATCAGCCTCGGCCAGCGCCTGACCTTCGGCGCGCTGACCGGTGCGGTACTGTCGTTTGCCGGCGTGGTGGTGGTGGTGTCGGCCGGCAGTCTGGGCGCGTTGCTGCAACACGGGCTCAACCTGGGCGACGCCATGATGCTGATCGCCACCCTGGCCTATGCGGTTTACAGCACGCTGCTGAAAAAATGGCAGTTGCGCCTGCCGCCCCTGGTGTTGCTGTATTTGCAGGTGCTGGTGGCGGTGGTGGTGCTGTTTCCATTGTTCCTGTTCTCGAACAAGGCTGGCCTGGGCTGGGCGAATATTCCGCTGGTGCTGTATGCCTGTCTGCTCGCCTCGATGCTCGCGCCGTTGGCGTGGATGCATTCGGTGAAGACCTTGGGGCCAAGCCGCACCACGCTGTTTTTCAACCTGTTGCCGTTGATTACCGCGCTGATTGCGGCGGTGGTGCTCAAGGAAGAGCTGGCGATGTACCACTTGGTGGGTGGATTGCTGACATTGGGCGGGGTGATTTTGTCGGAGCGCTGGACCACGCCGGTGCGCCAAGAGGTCAGCGTCGCCTGATAGACCGCTATCGCGGGCAAGCCCGGCTCCCACAGCTGACCGTGTTCCAACCTTGGAATGGGGGCGAATGTGGGAGCTGGCTTGACTGCGATGAACGATGACGCGGCCCACCTGCTAAACCCCGGCAGCCTTCAACCGCTGCGCATGTTCAACAAACAACCGAATCGGCTCCGCCCCCTTGCCTACCAGCCCCATCGACTGGTTGACGATATCAAAGTGGTCGAGCGGGTAGTCATCGCCAATCACCAGCCCCAGGTGTGAGCTATACCGCCCGACCATGCCGTCGCACTGGCCTTTTTCGCGCACAAAACTGCGCGCAAACAACCGACAACTGCGGTGTGTGCCGTCCAGCAGGTTACGCCCGCGATCGGTCTTGCCCGGCTGCAAGGTGCCGGACCACGAGTAATAACGCACGCCGTTGACCACCTCGGCGCCCTGCCCGCCCCATGTTGACGGCAAACCCTGGGGGAACTGACGGTTGAACAGCGCCACGCCTTCGCAGGTCAGGGACTGGTGCGAGGCCTGCACATCCACCTTGAAGCGCGGCCCGCGATAGCCGGTCTCAAGCACGCCCATCACCCAGGCAGCCAAATGCAGCACCGCGCTTACGAGCCGGCCCTTCCAATGGTCTGCGGGGTAATGAACCTGGAAGTGGTCTGCCAATTCCGAGCCATGGTTAGGCCCGGCCACCGATGTCACCGACGCCACCCAATCTGGACGCCTGGCCGCCGCGTAACGTGCCGTCAGCGAGCCCTGGCTGTGCCCGATCAGGTTGACCTTTTCGGCACCTGTTTGCCGGCGAATGCGCTCGATCTGGGCCAGCAACTGCTCGCCGCGCACCTCACTGGCGTTCAGCGGTGCCACCTGCACCGGGAATACCTGCGCGCCGCCCGCCTGCAACGCCGGGACAATGCCGTACCAGTAGGGGAACAGCCCCAGGCGCACAAAACCCAGCATGCCGGGCACCAACACAAGCGGGTAACGCGTGGCGAGGGATTCGTCCATGCAGCGGATATCCTGATCGGGAAGACGATACGGTCATCCTAGACCACGCGAGATGACCGCCCCGTGACCGCCAGCGCTTTAGAAATGCCCCGCCAGGTCGTGCAGCTGGCGCTCGGCTTCCTCACAGGCACGCAGGAACACGCTTTTGTCCGACTCTTCACCTTCGGCAGCGATCACCCGAATGTCATCGATGCCGATGTAACCCAGCACCGTGCGCAGGTGCGGGTCGGCGTGGTTCATCGCCTCGTTTTCGCCACCGGGGCCAAACCCGTTGCCGCCGCGGCTGGTGATGATCAGTGCGCGCTTGCCCTTGAGCAACGGCTGGTAGTGCGCGATGCCCTGGCTGTCGTGACTGATGTCGAAGGTCAGCCCCATGCGCACGATTTGATCGATCCAGGCCTTGAGGCCGCTGGGTACACCGAAGTTGTACAGCGGCATGGAAATCACCAGCCGCTCATGTTCAATCAGCTCGCCGACCAGCTCGTCACTCAGTTGCAGGTCGGCCTTCATCACCTTCGGCAGGGACTGCGGCTCGGGGTAAAAATTTGCCGCGACGAACGCCTCGCTGACATGCGGAATAAAAGCCCGACCGACTTCGCGCCGGGTGATCTGCGCATCAGGGTTGGCCGCCTGCCAGGCATCGAGAAACGATTCGGCCAAACGCCGGGAGTGAGAACGTTCGCCACGCGGGCTGGCGTGGACCACTAGTATTTTTTTCATCTGTTAGAACCTTCACAGGGTAGACTCGGGCAATCGGTATAACTGCCGCGCTTGCTCGCAAATCTAGAGCCGGGCGCGCTGACCGACAAATGAGCAATAGTTATTCCAGATGAATTCATCTCATTCATGGAGCCCCTGATGTTTGCCTCGCTGCCCCTTACTGCCCTGCGCACCTTTGAATCAGCCTCGCGCCTGTTGAGCTTCAAGGCTGCTGCCCAGGAACTGTCGGTCACACCCACGGCGGTGTCCCACCAGATCCGCGCGCTGGAAACCTGGCTGGGCGTGCGATTGTTCGAACGCCTGCCGCGGCAGGTGCGCCTGACCGAAGGCGGCGAGCGCTTGTTTCACAGCGTGCACGGCGCCCTGCTGGACGTGGCGCAAAGCGTCGACAGCCTGCGCCCGCAGCGCAGCGCCGGCCATCTCACGGTGTCCACTACGCCGGCGTTTGCAGCCCTGTGGCTGGTGCCTCGACTGGGACGCTTCTATACCGCCCACCCGGATATCAATTTGCGCCTGGACACCCAGTGCGAGGTGGTCGACCTGCAGCAGGACGCCAGCATCGATCTGGTGATTCGCTACAGCATCGGCGATTACCCGAATCTCTACGGCCAGTGCCTGTTCGATGAGTGCTTTGCGGTGTATGGCGCGCCTGACGTGGTCGCGCGGGCCAGCGCGCAAGTGCCGACGCTGATCAGCGTGCGCTGGCACAATTCCCGGCTCTATGCCCTCGGCTGGCAAGCCTGGTGCGAAAAGGCCGGCGAGACTTGGCTGAACCACGCACTGCCGTTGCGCGAATACGACGAAGAGCATTACGCGCTGCAGGCGGCGATCGCCGGCCAGGGCTTGGTGCTGGCGAGCAATATTCTGGTGTCGGAAAGCGTTGCCACCGGCTTACTGGTGCCCTACCGGCCGCAGATCAGCGTGCAAGGGGCCGGTTACAGTGCGCTTTGCGTGCCGGGCCGTGAACGGCATCCGCCGGTGCGCGCGTTTTTCCAGTGGGTACAGGCGCAAGCGAAGCTGCCCGGTCAGGCACTTTAAAATCCGATAAAACTTTTTGCGTCGCGCAGCACTCACAACTTGGAGCGATCACGCCGGCAGAGCGTGGCGTAAAACCGGATTAGCACCAGGAGATTGAGATGACTGAAGCACATTTGACTGACGTTGCGACCCTGCGCTCACGCGCCCGCCAGAACGTCGAAAACGGCGCCGTCACCGAAGGCTACGACGCTGACCGCGAAGAAATCATTCGCCTGCTCAATGCGTCGCTGGCTACCGAGCTGGTGTGCGTGCTGCGCTACAAACGCCACTACTTCATGGCCACCGGCCTGAAAGCCAGCGTCGCGGCCGATGAGTTCCTGGAGCACGCCACCCAGGAAGCCGAGCACGCCGACAAACTGGCCGAGCGCATCGTGCAGCTGGGCGGCGAGCCGGAATTCAACCCCGACTTGCTGTCGAAAAACTCCCACGCTCAATACGTGGCCGGCAACAACCTGAAGGAAATGGTCTACGAAGACCTGGTAGCCGAGCGCATTGCCGTGGACAGCTACCGCGAAATCATCCAGTACATCGGCGACAAAGACCCGACCACGCGTCGCATCTTTGAAGAAATCCTGGCCCAGGAAGAAGAACACGCCGACGACATGGCGGATATTCTGCAGGACCTGTAACCCGCCACACCGCTGAACCCTTGTGGGAGCGGGCTTGCTTGCGAAAGCGCTGTGTCAGTTGATGAAGGTATCTGAACCACCGCTATCGCAGGCAAGCCAGCTCCCACATTTGGTTTTGGGTTGCGTCAGTTACTTTTTTAGCGTGTTTGGCGGCTGATCAGGGGGGATATTTTGCCAGCCCTGCCATCCGCCACACCGCTGAACACTTGTGGGAGCGGGCTTGCCCGCGAAAGCGGTGGGCCAGCCAATAAAGATATCGACTGAACCACCGCTATCGCAGGCAAGCCAGCTCCCACATTTGGTTTTGGGTTTCGTCAGTTACTCTTTCACCGTGTCCGGCGGCTGATCAGGGCGGATACTTTGCCAGCCCTGCCACCCGCCACACCGCTGAACCCCTGTGGGAGCGGGCTTGCTCGCGAAAGCGGTGGGCCAGTCAATGAAGATATTGACTCAGCCACCGCTATCGCAGGCAAGCCAGCTCCCACATTTGGTTTTGGGTTTCGTCAGTTACTCTTTCACGGTGTCCGGCGGCTGATCAGGGCGGATACTTTGCCAGCCCTGCCATCCGCCAAACCGCTGCCCCCTTGTGGGAGCGGGCTTGCCCGCGAAAGCGGTGGGCCAGCCAATAAAGATATCGACTGAACCACCGCTATCGCAGGCAAGCCAGCTCCCACATTTGGTTTTGGGTTGCGTCAGTTACTCTTTTAGCGTGTCCGGCGGCTGATCACGGCGGATACTTTGCCAGTCCTGCCACCCGCCACACCGCTGAACCCCTGTGGGAGCGGGCTTGCCCGCGAACGCGGTGGGCCAGTCAATGAAGATATTGACTCAGCCACCGCTATCGCAGGCAAGCCAGCTCCCACATTTGGTTCTGGGTTTCGTCAGTTACTCTTTCACCGCGTCCGGCGGCTGATCAGGGCGGATACTTTGCCAGCCCTGCCATCCGCCACACCGCTGACCCCCTGTGGGAGCGGGCTTGCCCGCGAAAGCGGTGGGCCAGCCAATAAAGATATCGACTGATCCACCGCTATCGCAGGCAAGCTAGCTCCCACATTTGGCTTTGGGTTTCGTCAGTTACTTCACGGTTTTCGGTGCTTTGCCTTCCTTCATCTGCTGCAGCAACGGTGCGCACTGGTTCGGCTCATCGCCGCTCGGTGCTACCAATGCCAGCAACCCGGCGGCTGGGCCGGCGATGACGCCCAGCGCGACCATGCCGGCGCCGCGCAGGGCCAGAGGAATGGCTTTCACGCCCGCATTAGGCTTGATAAACGGACCGTTGACGTACAGCGGCGAACGCAGGGAGAACAGCCGAAAGCCCTTGGACTCCGGCGTGATGGTGAGGTCCAGCTGTTCGGTCGCCATGTTCGCCGTGCCGTCGATGTAGATGATCGCGTTCTCGGTATCGAACACAAACAAGCGTGTCGTGGCCAGGCCGGTCTTGATACCGAAGTCTGCCGCCGCGCAGTTGATCTTCACTTCCTTGTCGCCAAACAAGCGGCCCACCACGTAGTTGCCTACGTTGAGCCCGGCAATTTCCATCAGCCCACGGCTGATCGCGCCATCGTTGATGAGCATTTTCAGGTCGCCGTTGGACGTGCCCAGCAGCGCCGCCACGGAATTGCCGCGCCCGGAAATGTCCGCGTCGCCGTTGAGTTCACCGAAGCTGGTTTTCATTGGCTCGAAGGTTGGGAACAGCTGCTTGAGCTTGAAGTTACGCGCCGTGAGTTTGGCGCGACCTTCCATCGGCACGGTGCGGCTGTTCAAGCGAATCTGCGCATCCAGCTTGCCGCCGGCGACGCCGAAACGCAGCGGTTCCAGGCTGAGTTCGCCGTCATTGAGCACCAAGTGGGTGTAGAGGTCGGTGAACGGTAATTCGGCGCTGTGCACGATGCGCTTGCCGGTGAACTCTACGTCGGCGTCCATCTCGCGCCAGCGCTCGGTGCGGAACTCTTCCACCGGCAGCACTTTGGTCGCCGGTTGCTTGCTTTCACCACCGCGGGCTTTTTGCTTGGCGTTGGAGTCGGCGCCGATCAAGGGCGCAAGGTCCGCCATCAGCAGTTGGTTGGAAACCAGCGCGCCACTGAGTTTGGGCCGTGGCTGGCTGGCGACGTAAGCCAGGTTGCCATGGATGTCGCTGTCGCCGATCTTGCCGTTGAAGTTCTCGTAGCGGAATGACGCGCCGCTGGTTTCATGCAGTTTGGCGATCAGGTGGCCGTCAGTGGAATAGGCCGGCGAGTCTGGCAGCGTCACGCCGGTCAGTGGGTACAGATTGCCCAGGCTGCTGCCGGCGAGTTTCAGGCGCAGGTCCAGGGCGCCAAGGTTCAGCGGGTCGGTCAGGGTGCCGGCCAGCGCGATGCTGGTGTCGGCGATTTTCACCTGGGCTTGCAGCGGGAACGGCTTGGCCGCGTCCTGCAAGGCGAGCAGGCCGCCGATCTTGCCCGTGCCCTCGAGTTTCTGGCCGTGGTACTGGCCTTTGACCTTGAGGCCAAACGCGTAGTCCTGAGGCGCCGAACCTTTTTCCAGGGCCTTCTTGGCATCGGCGTCGCCGACGATCTCGCCGAAGGGAATTGGTTTACCCAGCGGGTCAATGATGACGTCCAACTGACTCTTGAGCGTCTGGTCGTCCAGGGTCACGTGGCCCTTGTCGAAGCCGATGGCACCGATGTCCACCACCCAGCTGGACGGCTCGGCGTTGGGGTCTTTGGGATCGAACTTGAAGGTCCAGTTGGCGCGACCGTCGGCCAGGCGCTGCAGGTCGGCACTCGGCTCGGTGAGGTCGATACGTGGAATCACGACACGCTGCGCCAGCAGCGCCAGCGGTGAAATGCGCAGTTCCACACGTTTGAGCGTGACCATCTGCGGTTTTTTCGACCAGTCCGGGTTACCCAGCGTCAGGTCTTCGGCAATCACGTGCGGCCACGGCACCCAGGCACGCCAGCCGCCTTCGTCAGGCTCACGCGCCCACACCACCGCCAGGTTGCCATTGATGGCAAAGGGGCGATGCAGTTCTTCGGAGACCTTGGCATTGATCGGCGGTTTTATGCGGTTCCAGTCAAAGAACACCAGCACCAAGACCACCACGGCGATTAACAGAACGAAGCTGGCGCAGCTCCAAGCGACGATTTTACGAGTGCGCGTCATTGCACAGGACTCCTGGTTACGACTGAGGGTGCGCGTTGCCACGCACCTTTTGACTACAGCTTATAAGGCTACGACTGACAAATGGCGTGGGGGTTTAGCCCAAGTACGAATTCCGAGCAAAAAAAGCGATTCCTCCTACAGCTCGAATCGACCAAACCATCAACAATGCACCGGTGTTACCCATGAACGGGTCGAAAATACCCACCATGGTGCAAAACCGCGGGCTTGAGAGGCGCGTTCTAGAGCCTCTGATGGGAACAATCAATTCTGTTGATTATTACCATTGTGTTTATGAACTTTTATATCGACTTATCGAGAGTAGCATTAACCCTGTACCCACTTTATCGCCCTCCTAAGGAGCAACCCTCATGAAACGCCAAATACTCGCTACTGTTCTGCTGTCTGTTCTGGCTTCCAGCGCCTTTGCCCTGCCAGCCGCTGAACAAGCCACCCCACAGAACAAAGCTCAAGCCGTTCAATCCAGCCAAACCCTGGCTCGCAGCGGTTCGCAAGAAGACGAAAACCGTGACTACGCCAAAGGCGCCGTTGCAGAAAATGGTTCGGAACACGCCAACAAACGTGCTTACACCGAAGGTGTTGCTGAAGGTGGCCGTGATCGCCTGGAACAGAAAGGTCTGGTAGAAGGCGGTGCTGAACAAGCCAACAAACGCGCCTACACCGATGGCGTTGCCGAAGGCGGTGCTGATCGTCTGCAAGAACTGCATCAAGCACAGAGCTAAGCCCGTGGTGGCCGAGAAAAAAGCCCGATCAGCCGATCGGGCTTTTGCTTTTTGACAGACCGCCTCACGCCTCACTCCCGCCAAGTTCGACGCCGACGAAGCTGTTTTGCTAGAGTGCGTCGCTGTACTTGCCGACAAAGTCCGCCCGCCGATGCTGCCCCGCGCTGAACAGAAGCAACAGACCCGCCTCGCTTTGATGGACGCAGCCCGCCATCTGATGGAGTGTGGCCGCGGGTTCGGCAGCCTGAGCCTGCGCGAAGTGGCCAAGACCGCTGGCATTGTGCCGACCGGCTTCTATCGCCATTTTGACGACATGGATCAGCTGGGCCTGGTGCTGGTAAGTGAAGTCGGCCAAACCTTCCGCGCCACAATTCGCCTGGTACGCCACAACGAGTTCGTGATGGGCGGCATCATTGATGCATCCGTGCGGATTTTTCTGGATGTGGTGTCGGCCAACCGATCGCAATTTTTGTTCCTGGCCCGCGAGCAATACGGCGGCTGCCTGGCCGTGCGCCAAGCCATCGGCGCCTTGCGCGAAGACATCACCAGTGACCTGGCGGCTGACCTCACGCTGATGCCCAAGCTCCAGCACCTGGATGCCGAAGGCCTGCACGTGATGGCCGACCTGATCGTCAAAAGTGTATTCGCCACCCTGCCCGACATTATCGACCCGCCGGCCCAGGCCCTGCCTGCCCACCTCACGCCCCAGGCGAAAATCACACAGCAATTGCGCTTTATCTTCATCGGCCTCAAGCATTGGCAAGGCCTGGGCAGCACCGAGTAAGCCGATCAGCCCGCCGCGTGAAAGCGTTTGGCGGTGGTGTAGTGCTTTTTCCAATAGCGGCTGCTCAACGAATCGATGCGCACGCGTTTGCCGGTGCTGGGCGAATGGATAAATTTGCCTTTGCCCACATACAGGCCGACATGGCTGACCTGCCCACTGCCATTGCCTTTGAAAAACACCGCATCGCCCGGCTTGAGCGCGGCTCTCTGAACCGTCGCGGCGCTTGATCGGTGCATCTGCGTTGTAGTGCGCGGCAGGCGGATGTTGGCTTCGGTCTTGAACAGGTAGACCAGCAGGCCGCTGCAATCGAACCCTTGGCCGACGCTGTTGCCGCTGCCGTTATAGGGTGTGCCGAGCAACGCATGGGCGCGGTCGACAACACGCGTGATCGGCGCGCCAGGCAGCGCATTGGCCGCAACCGACCCCGCGGCGCACCACAGACTGAAAATGACCAGACACGTAAAGCCTTTGAACATGATCGACGCCGCGGTGAATTAAGGACGGCGGATATCCTAATGAAACAGCCCGTAGGTGCTTGAACGCCCTATCCGGCGTTCGTGTAGGTCAATTCCTGGAAAATTCCAGCACGAATCAGATGAAAGAAATTTCATGCAGCGCGCTACGGATCTCAACGCAAAACGCCCACATCCGGTGCTATAAATCCTGTCACGCACCAATTAGAAGCACTATCAGAATCGACTGACGCCCTATTCGGTGGCACGCCGGTGCTTGCCTACAAGGATTTCCCACGCGCGTGCGTGATTGGCAAGCCCCTTGCTCTAGCACTCTTATCGCTCATAGCTGGAAGCCTCCTGATGCTGGTGATCCACCGCCGAATCGCGCCTCAAACCCTTTGGGCCGCTGAGCTGCTGCTGAATTTCGAAGCACGCAGCAAAAGCCGGCTGCGCTGTTTCAGTGCTGACGGCGAAGACGTCGGCCTGTTTCTGGAGCGCGGTCAGCCGCCGTTGCATGATGGCGAGTTCCTACAGGCTGAAGACGGACGCGTCGTACGCGTCGTCGCGCGCCCTGAACAACTGCTGCACGTCACCTGCAGCAGTGCGTTTGAATTGACCCGCGCCGCCTACCACCTCGGCAACCGCCACGTCGCCCTGCAAGTGGGCGATGGCTGGCTACGCCTGCTGGATGACTACGTGCTCAAGGCCATGCTCGAACAGCTCGGTGCGCAGACCGAAACCCTCGAAGCGCCGTTCCAACCGGAACACGGCGCCTACGGCGGCGGCCATCATCATTCGCGCCATGGCGACGAAGACTTCAACTACCCGCCCAAGCTGCACCAGTTCGGCGTACGTCCATGAACCCAGCCTGGGCGCTGTTGCGTCTGGCCAGTCCGCAATTGCCGATTGGTGGCTACAGCTATTCCCAAGGCCTGGAAATGGCCGTGGAAAATGGCCGCGTCAATGATGCCGCCAGCGCCCGTCGCTGGATCAGCGACCAGTTGCTGCTCAACCTGGCGCGCTTCGAAGCGCCCTTGCTGCTCGCCCATTGCCGCGCGGCGGCGGACCAGGACTGGCCGCGCCTGACACAGTTATGCGAAGAACACCGCGCCAGCCGCGAAACCCGCGAGCTGTACCAGGAGAGCCGGCAAATGGGCTACTCCCTGCAGCAACTGCTCAGTGGTTTGCCGGAACTGGACGCCGCCGCGCGCGCATTTGTGGACAGCTGCGCCGAACCGCACCTGGCCCTGGGCTGGGCGCTGGCGGCCCGCGCGTGGCAGATCAGCCCGGATGACGCCCTCGCCGCCTGGCTATGGAGCTGGCTGGAAAACCAGCTTGCCGTGCTGATGAAAACCTTGCCGTTGGGCCAGCAAGCCGCCCAGCGCCTGACCAGTGAGCTGCTGCCATTGCTGCAGCAAGCCCAACACGACGCCAGCCGCCTGGACCCCGACTCTTTTGGCAGCGCCGCCTTCGGCCTGTCCCTGGCGTGCATGGCCCATGAGCGCCAGTACAGCCGCCTGTTCCGTTCCTAAGCCCTTTTACTTCTGTGGAGAAGCACATGAACACACAACCCTTGCGTGTCGGCATCGGCGGCCCGGTGGGCTCCGGCAAGACGGCCCTGACCCTTGCGCTCTGCCTTGCGCTGCGCGATCGCTACAACCTGGCCGTGGTGACCAACGACATCTACACCCGCGAAGACGCCGACTTCCTGGTGCGCAACCAGGCCCTGGCGCCGGAGCGCATCATCGGCGTGGAAACCGGCGGCTGCCCGCACACCGCGATTCGTGAAGATGCCTCGATCAACCTCGAAGCAGTGGACCAGCTCAATCGCCGCTTCCCCGGCCTGGACCTGATTCTGGTGGAGTCCGGCGGCGACAACCTGTCGGCCACCTTCAGCCCTGAACTGTCAGACCTGACTATCTACGTGATCGATGTGTCGGCCGGCGACAAGCTGCCGCGCAAGGGCGGGCCCGGTATTTGCAAATCCGACCTGCTGGTCATCAACAAGATCGACCTGGCGCCGCTGGTGGGCGCCTCGCTGGAATTGATGAACAGCGACACTCAGCGGATGCGCAACGGCAAGCCCTTCGTGTTCAGCAACCAGAAAACCGGCGTCGGCCTGGATGAAATCGTCGCCTTTATCGAACGTCAGGGCTTGCTGACCGCAGCCTGACATCACCCTAAAAGGAGCCTGTTCATGGGTCTCAACAAACTTCTCGCGACCGCAGCCTTGCTGCTCACCCCGGCCCTCGCCTTCGCTCACCCCGGGCATGGTGATAACGGGCTGGTAGCCGGCATCAGCCACCCACTGGGCGGCATCGATCACTTACTGGCCATGGTCGCCGTCGGCCTCTGGGCGGCGCAGCAAAAAGGCAACGCACGCTGGGCGCTGCCTTGCGCCTTTGTCGGCACCATGCTGATTGGCGGCCTGCTGGGCTTTGAAGGCCTGGAACTGCCGGCACTGGAAAGCGGGATCGCGGCCTCGGTGCTGGCGCTGGGCCTGGCCGTGGCGCTGGCGGTGCGGCCGCCACTGTTCGTCGCGGTGGCTGCCACGGCGTTGTTTGCACTGTTCCATGGCGTGGCGCATGGCTTGGAGCTGCCGGACATGTCCAGCCCTTGGGCGTATGCGGCCGGTTTCGTCGGCGCGACGGCGGTGTTGCACGCGGCCGGGTATGCGGTGGTGCGTTTTCTGCCGGCGGCGGCTGCGCCGTTGGTGCGGGTGGCCGGGGCGGCTTCGGCGGCGACGGGGGTTTGGTTGCTGGCGGGCTGATGTGCGGCGCTGCTGAAGGCCTCTTCGCGAGCAAGCCCGCTCCCACATTTAACCGCGTCCTGGCGTTGGAAAGCGGTCGAATGTGGGAGCGGGCTTGCTCGCGAAAGTGGTCTCAAAACCACCAGCCATCCCAAGCCTGCTACCATGCGCGCCTACACCCCTGCCGTGACGACGCCAGCCGATGCCCACCGCTCCAAGTTCCGCCTCCCAGCCTTCGTTGAATGCCGTGCTCACGCACTTCCATGACCTGATCGTGCCGCTGTGGCAGGGCCCGGGCTGGAATGCCGAGCTGGCGTTGCCCTATGAGGCGCTGGACGCCCATCACCAGCCTTTGCCCCCGCAACGCTACCGGGCCATGGCCTGCGCGCGGCAGCTGTACCTGTTCGCCAGCCTGATCGGTGAGCCCCAGTCGGCGTTTGCCGAAGCGCGCGCGGCGGCGCTGTTTCGCTCCCTGCAACGGCACTTTCACGACGCCGAGCACGGCGGCTGGTTCTACAGCATCGACGCGCACGGCAAGCCGCTGGATAAGCGCAAAGACCTCTACACCCACGCCTTTATCATCTTCGCCTGTGCCCACTACTGGGCCAAAGTGCGTGAACCGTTGGTGGAATCGGTGCTCGATGCGGCGCTGGCCGTGGTCGCCGACCGTTTCGCCACAGGCGACGGCCTGTACGAAGCAGTATTGGAACGCAACTGGTCATCCCTCAAGTCCGGCCCGCTGCAAAACCCGCTGATGCACTTGGCCGAAGGCTTTCTCGCCACCCTGGCCGTGCGTGAAGACGCCGTCACCCAAGATGCACTGCTGGACCTTGCCACGGCCATGCAGAAGCGCTTCATCGACCGCCAGCACGGCGTGATGATGGAAAAACCACTGGGCGCTGTGGATAACTGGTTTGAGCCGGGCCACCAGTTCGAATGGTTCTTTTTGCTGGCGTCTTCAGACGTGCTTCGCGGCACCGCGCTGCATGCCTCGTTGACGCGGGCGTTTGCCTACGCCGAGCTCAAGGGTGTGGATAAATCGAGCGGCGCGGTCAGCGGCATGCTCGCCCTGGACGGCACGGTGCGCGATGGCACTCAACGGATCTGGGCCCAGGCTGAATACCTGCGCGCGCTGACCTTGCGGCCTGCCAGCGAGGCGGTGCTGCAACGCCAATTGCTGGCGCTGCAACAGCACTTTTTGCATGACAAAGGCTGGCATGAATGCCTGGATGCCAAGGGCGCCGTGAGCCGACGGGACATGCCGTCGACCACGCCGTATCACTTGGCGACCTGCTATCAGGGTTTGATCCAGTATCTAGGCTGACTTTAAGGGCCTCTTCGCGAGCAAGCCCGCTCCCACATTCGGCCGCATTCCAAGGGCTGGCCGCGGTCAAGTGTGGGAGCGGGCTTGCTCGCGAATGCCTCACCTCGGTCTATCTGCCTGTTAGGCAATCCACTTGCGATCCCCGGTAAAGCTGATCGTCAGCCACCGCGCCGCATCCGGCGTGCCCAGCGCTGTGGATATCTCTTCGCGCAGCGCGTCGAGGGTCGCGACATTGTCCACCGGGTAATCCGCCGGCAGCACCACATGAATCTCGATAAACCGCGCCCGCCCGTGTTTTTGCACGTAGGACTCGTAGTCATCGAAACCATGCTTGGCTAGCGCCGCATCCATCACTTCGCGCACCTTGTCGTCCAAGTGATCGGGGGCAATCCCCAGCACTTCGCGCAAGGCCGGGCGCAAGATCTTGAACGCCGGCGCCAGCATGCTCAGGGCCAACAGGATCAAGATCAGCGGGTCGACATACACCGCCCACTCGTCATACCCCTGAGACTTGAGCAACAGCGCGGCGAGAAAGCTGATCAGCAAGCCCACCGAAAGCATCGCGTCCACCAGCCAACTGATGTTGTCGAACTGGATCAGCGAAGATTTCAGCTTGCGATTGCGGTAGCGCACGTAGAAGAAGTAGGCGAATTCGACGACGGTAAACACCGCCGCATAGACAATCACCAGGCCCAACTCGATCTCGCGCCCGCCATTGATAATGCCGAACACGCCGTTGAGAAACGCGTAGATGGCAATCAGCAGCAAAAAGCTGCCTTCAATCAGCAATACCATCGGCTCCAGGTGCCAATAGCCAAACTGGAAACGCTCGTTGCTTTTTTTGGCGATCAGCTTGGCCGTGATCAGCATCAACACCTTGATGGCGGTGGCGATCAGCGAGAAAAAGCCGTCGAACAGAATGGATTGGGCGCCAGATATCACACCCGTGACAATCCCGGCGATCGCTACCGCGAACATCAGGATCGTCGATTGTTTGAGCAGTGCCTGCTCACCTCGGTTGCTCACATTTCCTCCCGTCAAAACCTTTAAACCGCACAGTGCGGAGGGGTTTTCAGGGGTGGAGTGTACCTTATGTCGTGTTTTGGCCGATTTGACGCCATCGGGGGCAAGCCCCCTCCCACACTCAACCGAGTTTCAACTTTGAAATGCGGTCAATGTGGGAGGGGGCTTGCCCCCGATGGCAGCGACTCGGTCTTAAGCCTTACTTGGCCCCACGCTCAATCGCAAACCCAGCCCAAGTCTGGCTAACCGGCATCAATTCCAACCGGTTGATATTCACGTGCGCCGGCGTGTTCAGCACCCAGAAGATGGTGTCGGCAATGTCCTGCGGCTGGATCGGCTCAGCACCGGCGTAGGTCGCGTCGTAACGCGCCTGGTCGCCGCCGAAGCGCACCAGCGAGAATTCACTCTCGCACAGGCCTGGTTCGATGTTGGTCACGCGCACGCCGGTGCCTTGCAGGTCGCAACGCAGGTTCAGCGAGAACTGCTTCACGAACGCCTTGGAGCCGCCATACACGTGGCTGCCCGGGTACGGGTAGCTGCCGGCGATGGAACCCAGGTTGATGATCCCGGCGCCACGGCCGTGAGCGATCAGGCGTGGCAGCAGCAGGCTGGTGGTGGTCAGCAGGCCTTTGATGTTGGTGTCGACCATGGTTTCCCAATCGTCGAGGCTGCACTTGGGCGCAGGGTCAGTGCCCACGGCCAGGCCGGCGTTGTTGATCAGCCCGCGCAGCTTGGCGAACGATGGCGGCAGGTTGGCGATGGCGTCTTCCATGCCCTTGCGGTCACGAACGTCCACGAC
The DNA here is from genome assembly GCF_003852315.1 of Pseudomonas sp. LBUM920. NCBI lineage: Bacteria > Pseudomonadati > Pseudomonadota > Gammaproteobacteria > Pseudomonadales > Pseudomonadaceae > Pseudomonas > Pseudomonas edsoni (SeqCode). The sequence goes on along the minus strand of NZ_CP027762.1, from coordinate 639,931 downwards.
CAGCCCGTGCACTTCGGTTTGCTTGGAAAGCTCTTCGACCAGTGCATTCAAACGGTCGGCACGACGGCCGGTGAGCACCAGTTTCCAACCGGCGTCGGCAAAGCGGCGGGCGCAGGCTTCGCCGAAACCTGAGGTTGCGCCAGTAATAAACAGCGTGTCGGACATGGTGTTCTCCTTGCGGGCATCTGGGAAAAAGTTGCCAGCAGAATGCCCTTACGCCGCGATTGCGGCAACCGCTGTGCACACACCTTCATGCCATGCTGGTCAATTTTTAACCATCGCGAGCGAGGCCTTATAGACCGTGGCCTGCAGCCATATGCGCGCAGGTTATCCACAACTGCGCCCACAGTCTTTGGGGGCAAGTACAAAAAGCCAAAAGCCGCTGTGTACAAGGCCTGCAGGCAGTTTTAGAAAGTTTTTTGCTTGACCTTGGACGGGCCGTATGTAGGCCCGGTTAACAACGGCAAACTCGAACGATGGCTCCAGGCCAGTCATTCCGGCCTCTGCGGCCGTCTTTCCAGAGTTTAGTCACAGACTTATCCACAGGCCAAGACGACATAAATCGGTCATATACCTGTGTCTTTAAACAGGTTGACAAAGCGCTCGACAGGTCCCGAAAAAACCGCTGATCAATAAACAACCACCGCCCTGCAAGCCACGGTTTTAAAGGCGTCCAGCCAGCTACTCCCACGTTACCCACAGCCGGTTCCACAGCGGATGGGGACAAGTCAAAACTGTGACAAAACAGGGATTTGCGGCGGCTATATGTCGCGCTTTGGAGGGTGGCTGGATTTGTTTTCCACAATTTGGCGGGGAGCCTGTGGACACCCCAAAAACAAATGTGGGAACCGGCTTTATGTGGGAGCCGGGCTTGCCCGCGATAGCATCACCTCGGTTTGCCTGACAGACCGAAGTGTTCGCATCGCAGGCAAGCCAGCTCCCACATAAAGCTGGTTCCCACAGGGGTTATTGCATCAAGCCTTCAGATCAGTGCCCGCCCAAGTAGGCATTACGCACTTCCTCGTTCACCAGCAGCTCCTTCCCAGTGCCGGTCAGGCGAATCTCACCGTTGACCATCACATACGCCCGGTCCGACAAGCGCAACGCATGGTTGGCGTTCTGCTCCACCAGGAAGATGGTCATCCCGGTCGCCGCCAGTTCACGCAAGGTCGCAAAGATCTGCTTCACCACAATCGGCGCCAGGCCCAGGCTCGGCTCGTCGAGCAGCAACAGCTTGGGCCGGCTCATCAGCGCGCGGGCGATGGCGAGCATTTGCTGCTCGCCACCAGACATGGTCATGGCGCGCTGGGTGCGCCGCTCCTTGAGCCGCGGGAACAACTCGAACATGCGCTGCATGTCTTCCTGCGCGTACTTGTCGCCGATCGGGATGGTGCCCATCAGCAGGTTTTCCTCGACGGTCATGTCGGGGAACACCCGCCGCCCTTCGGGCGACTGCGCAATGCCGTTGGAGGCGATGTAGTGGGACGACTTATGGGTAATGTCGACGCCGTTGTAGAGGATCTGCCCGGACTCGGCGCGCGGTTGGCCGAAAATCGACATCAGCAGCGTGGATTTACCCGCGCCGTTGGAGCCGATCAGGCTGACGGTTTCGCCTTCGTTGATGTGCAGCGAGACTTTTTTCAGGGCCTGGATCGGGCCGTAAAACACGTCCAGGTCCTTCATTTCGAGGATAGGTGCACTCATACCAGCTCCTCTTCGTCGGCGCCCAGGTAGGCGGCAATCACTTTCGGGTCGTTGCGGATCGCTTCCGGGCCGCCCTCGGCGATCACGTTGCCGTGGTCGAGCACCACAATGTGGTCGGAAATACTCATCACCATGCCCATGTCGTGTTCGATCAGCACCACCGTGAGGTCGTGTTCGTCGCGCAGCAGGCGAATCATCGCGCTGAGCGCTTCGGTTTCCTGTGGGTTAAGGCCGGCTGCCGGTTCGTCCAGGCAGATAATCTGCGGCCGGGTGCACATGGCACGGGCGATTTCCAGGCGGCGCTGCTGGCCGTAGGAAAGCTCGCCGGCCAGGCGGTTGGCGCAGTCCACCAGGTCGACCACCTCCAGCCAGTAGAAGGCGTGGTCGAGCGCATCGCTCTCGGCCTTGCGGTAGCCCTTGGTGTTAAGGATACCGGCGAGCATGTTGCGGTTGACCCACATGTGCTGGGCCACCAGCAGGTTCTCCAGCACCGACATTTCCTTGAACAGGCGAATGTTCTGGAAGGTGCGCGCCAGCCCGGCACGGTTGACCAGGTGAGTGCCGCCAAACATCTTGTAGTAAACGCGGCTGAAAAAGCTTTTCGGCGACACAAAGTCGGTGACCTTGAAGCGCTCGCCCAACAACTGGATCACGTTGGTCTGCTTGCCGCGGATGTTGAGTTGAATCTTGCCGCCACTGGCCTTGTAGAAACCGGTCAGGCAGTTGAACACCGTGGTCTTGCCGGCGCCGTTGGGGCCGATCAGGGCGAAGATCGAGTTGCGTTCGACCTTGAGGCTTACATCGCTCAAGGCCTTGATGCCACCGAAGTGCATCATCAAATGTTCCACGGACAGGACGACTTCCTTGCTCATGGCGCCACTCCTTTACGTGGGGTCACACCGGTACGGCTGATGCGAATCAGGCCGCGTGGCCGCCAGATCATCATCACCACCATCAACACGCCAAACAGCAGCACGCGGTACTCCGAGAAGCTGCGCAGCAACTCCGGCGCGACGGTCAATACAAACGCCGCAATCACCACGCCGACCGTCGAGCCCATGCCGCCCAACACCACGATGGCCAGGATCAGAGCCGATTCGAAGAAGGTGAACGACGACGGGTTGACGAAGCCTTGATAGCTGGCAAAAAACACCCCGGCCAAACCAGCAGTCGATGCGCCGATGGTGAACGCCGAGAGCTTGACCAACACGTGGTTCAGGCCCATGGAACGGCAGGCGATTTCATCTTCGCGCAAGGCTTCCCAGGCGCGGCCGACCGGCATGCGGGTCAGGCGATGCTTGATATACAGCACAGCCAGCACCACCAGGAACAGCACGATGTAGATGAACATGAACTTGATATTGGGGTTGTAATCGATGCCGAAGAACTCATGGAACGGTATTCCACCGTCCTTCGCCTTGCGCCCGAACTCAAGGCCCAGGAAGGTCGGCGAAGGCACCGGCATGCCGTTCGGGCCGCCGGTAAACGACAGCCAGTTGTTCAGCACCAGGCGGATGATTTCACCGAAGCCCAAGGTCACGATGGCCAGATAGTCACCGTGCATTCGCAGTACCGGGAAGCCGAGTATGCAGCCCGCTAACGCGGCGGCAATGGCCGCCAGTGGCAGCACGCTCCAAAAGCCCAGGCCCAGGTATTGATAACCCAGCGCCAGGCCGTAGGCACCAATGGCGTAGAACGCCACGTAACCCAGGTCGAGCAGACCGGCCAGGCCCACCACGATGTTCAGGCCCAGGCCGAGCAACACGTAGATCAGCCCGAGAATGACCACGGTCAGCAGGTACTTGTTGGCGAAGATCGGGAACACGATGGCGATCACGATCAGCGCCGGGATGATCCAGCGCAGGCGTGATTTGTAGTCGGGCGGCAACACGTGCACGCCGGAGCCACTGCTCTCGAAACCCTGCAGAATCTTCAGGCCCTTGGGGGTTTGCAGGAACAGGCTGAGGGCAAAACGGCCAGCCATCACAATGGCGACCAGGATCGCCACGCGCGCCGGTTCCAGGTTGAAGCTGTAGCCGTCGAGCACCACGCCGACAATCGGACCGAAAACGATCAACGAAATCAGCCCGGCGAGGACCGTATCGACCACACTTTTCTTGATATCGATAGATTTGGCAGCAGACATGTTTACACCTTCGCCACGAGCGGACGACCAAGCAGGCCCTGAGGACGGAAAATCAGAATCACCACCAGCAGGGAGAAACTGAACACGTCTTTGTAGTCAGAGTTGATCAACCCCGAGAACAGCGACTCGGAGATACCCAGGATGATCCCGCCGAGCATGGCCCCAGGCAGGGAACCGATGCCGCCGAGTACCGCTGCGGTAAACGCCTTGATGCCGATGATGAAGCCGGCGTAGAAGTCGAACGTGCCGTAGTTGAGGGTAATCAGCACGCCAGCCAGGGCCGCCATCGCTGCACCAATCACGAACACGTAGGAGATCACCCGGTCGGTGTTGATGCCGAGGATCGACGCCATCTTGCGGTCTTGCTGGGTCGCGCGGCACATGCGGCCCAGCTTGGTGTACTTGATGATGTAGGTCAGCAGCCCCATGCCCAAAAACGCGGCCACCAGGATGAACACCTTGGTGTAGGTCAACTGCACGAACCCACTGCCGATATCGACGCGCCAGGCGCCGGCCAGCAGGGTAGGAATGCCTTGTTGTTTCGCGCCCTGAGCGATCTGCGCATAGTTTTGCAGGATCAGGGAGATACCGATGGCGCTGATCAGCGGTGCCAGTCGGGTGGAGTTGCGCAGCGGTTTGTAGGCGACACGCTCGATGACCCAACCGTAAACGCCGGTGACGACCACGGTGAATATCAGGGTGCCGAGAATGAGCAGCGGGAAGGATTCGATGCCGAAGTAAGCCAGCAGTGCCAGACTGATCGCCGCGAGGTAAGCGGAAATCATATAAACCTCGCCATGGGCGAAGTTGATCATGCCAATGATGCCGTAGACCATTGTGTAGCCGATGGCGATCAGGCCATAGACCGACCCGAGGGTCAGGCCGTTGACCAGTTGCTGCAGGAAAATACCATCCATAACGCAATCTCACGCGGTGAGCACCTGCACACCGGTGGGTGTGCGGCGCTTCTGGAGGAAAAGACAGACTTGTCGCCTGACACGATGGTGCGAGCAACCGCGCTCCCTGTGGGAGCCGGGCTTGCCCGCGATGACGGACTGACAACCAACACCTGTGTTGAAGGTGAAACCGCTATCGCAGGCAAGCCAGCTCCCACAGGGGATCGAGGCGCTTAAACGATCGTGCTTGTTCTTACTTCTGCTTTTCCAGCTGGTGGTATTTGCCGTCTTTATCCCACTGGTAAACCACGTAGTCGGAGATCTTCAGGTCGCCCTTGGCGTCCCAGTTTTTCTCGCCCATCACGGTTTTGACCGGGTGCGATTTCAGCCATTTGGCGGCGTCTTCGCCTTTATTGGACTTGGCGCCGTTGAAGCCGGCGGCCAGGGCCTGGATCGAGGCATAGGCGTACAGGGTGTAGCCTTCAGGCTCGGTGCCGTTTTTGCGGAACTCTTCCACGACGGTCTTGCTGTCTGGCAGCAGGCGCGGGTCGGCGCCGAAGGTCATGTAAACGCCGTCTACGTATTGCGCGCCGCCTGCGGTGGCGACCAGTTCGTCGGTGACGACGCCGTCATCGGACATGAACTTGACGTCCTTGAGGCCCGCTTCACGGATCTGGCGCACCAGTGGACCGGCTTCAGGGTGCAGGCCGCCGAAGTACACCACATCAGCACCGGTGGAGCGGATTTTGGTGACCAGGGCGCTGAAGTCTTTCTCGCCACGGGTCAGGCCTTCTTCCAGCACCGGCTTGACGCCACGCTTGGTCAACTGCTGAGCGGTGGCGTCGGCCAGGCCTTTGCCGTAGGTGTCTTTGTCGTTGATGACCGCGACTTTCTTGCCCTTGAGCACGTCGACGATGTAGTCGCCGGCGACGATGCCTTGCTGGTCATCACGCCCGCACATACGGAACACCGCGCCCAGGCCACGTTCGGTCACCTGTGGGTTGGTGGAGCCCGGGGTGATCATGATGATGCCGGCTTCGTCGTACACCTCGGAGGCCGGGATGGTGTTGGAGGAGCAGAAGTGCCCGACCACGCCGATCACTTTGTCCTGGTCCGCCAGGCGGTTGGCTACGGCCACGGCCTGCTTCGGCTCACAGGCGTCATCGCCGGCCACCAGCTTGAGTTGCTCGCCGTTGATCCCGCCGGCCTTGTTGATCACATCGGCTGCCGCTTGGGCACCCTTCATGTACTGCTCACCGAAAGCTGCGTTGGCGCCCGTCATCGGCCCCGCTACGCCAATCTTCACATCAGCTTGAACAAACGCAGAAACACCCAGCGCCGCTGCAACGGCGAGGGCCAGAAAACCTTTCTTGTAAAACGTCTGGGACATGAGTGGTGCTCCGAGGTTTTTGTTTATTGGCACTACGATTTCACTGCGAACCTTCAACTGAAACTTTCAGGGAAAGCCCAGAGCAAGCCGCGTGCCATTACGTTTTTATTCTTCAAAAAGACACGGTGTCATTGTTATTACAGGCGTTTCGACTCCTTTTGCCAGGACGTGCAACCGTCTAGCATCGAGAGGTGCAACCTATGGCACGAAAAAGTACAACCCTGGCAGGTCGCACCTGCAACCAGACGGATAAACGACAGTTCCTACGCCTGTAACAATGTGCGTAACGGAACTGCACATTTACAGTGCGTGATTGCTACGACTTGCACCAATACAGATTAGTAGCCTGCTAAGAAAATGCAGGCATCTGACAGGTATTTCGCTGATCAGATCACGATCCGCAGGCATTGGCCCGCGTGGTACAGCGAAAATCCGGCTTCATACAGGCAGCTGCGCAGACCCACGCCGGCCAGCGGTTGCATCGGTGCAAAGGGAATTGGCAGGGCTTGGGGATTCTGGTGACACAAATAGTCGGCAAATGCCTTGCCCACCACGCTGCCGGTGGTCACGCCCCGCCCGTTATAGCCGGTCACCGCCACCAGGCCCGACGCGGGTTCGAACAGACGCATCAGGTGGTCCGGGGTGAAGGCGATGCAGCCGGTCCAGGTGTATTCCCATTGCACCGATTTGAGGTACGGGAAGTAATGCTGCTGCACCCGATCGGCCCACGCCTTGAGGAACCACGCAGGTTTCTGATGACCGTTGCCCAGGCTGCCGAGCAACAGGCGGCCGTCTGCATCGCGGCGGATGCTGCTCAACACCTGGCGCGTGTCCCACGAACCCTGCCCGCCAGGCAGGATCTGTTTGGCAGCCTCGTCCGTCAGCGGCGCCGAGGCGACCTGGTAGTAATAACCTGGGAAAAAGTTGCGCCGCAGCTCGGTCCATTCGCCTTCGGTGTAGGCATTGGAAGCAATCACCACTTGTGCAGCCTGCACCGAGCCCTGCGCGGTTTGCACCGACCAGTTTGCGCCCTGGCGCTCCAGTTGGGTGACCGGGGAATGGTCGAAAAGCTGCCCACCCAGGCCAACCGCCGCATTCGCCAAACCACTGGTGTAGGCCATCGGGTTCAAGGTGCCCGCGCGCCGATCCAGCAGCGCGGCGGCGATCTTTTTGGTGCCGGTGGCGTGTTCGCAGGCTTGCCCGGTCAGCAACTCAACCGGCGCGCCACGGCGCTTCCATTGTGCTTCACGACTGCGTAAATCCGCCTCGCCACGGGCATTGTGCGCCATGTGCAACGTGCCCTCGCGGCGCAGTTGGCAGTCGATGCCGTACTTGTCGATCAAGCTGAACACCAACGATGGCGCTGCGCCCAACATGCGGTTGAGCTGGCTGCCCACCGCCTCGCCAAAACCGGCTTCGATCTCGTCCGGCGGAATCCACATGCCGGCGTTGACCAGCCCGACGTTACGCCCCGAACCGCCGTGGCCGGTGCGATGGGCCTCCAGCACGGCGACGCTTTTACCTTGCTCCAGCAAATGAACGGCGGCCGACAACCCGGTGATTCCGGCGCCGATCACGCATACATCCACCTTGACCTCGCCCTTGAGCGCGGCCCGGTCCGGGCGGCCAGGGGTCAGGTGCTCCCACAAACATGCTTCGCGTAATGCCATTGCCAGACTCCGATGAGACCCAACAAACCACTTTTCCGAACTGCAAATGAAGTCAAATGTGGGAGCGGGCTTGCTCGCGAAAGCGGTGTGTCAGTCAACAGATATACAGCTGATCCACCGCATTCGCGAGCAAGCCCGCGCCCACATTTTCAACCGCGTTTCGACAGGGATTCAGTCGAAGGTAATACCCTGCGCCAGCGGCAATTCCAGCGAGTAGTTAACGGTATTGGTCTGGCGACGCATGTAGCCGCGCCATGCATCCGAACCCGACTCCCGCCCGCCGCCAGTCTCTTTCTCTCCGCCAAACGCGCCACCGATTTCCGCACCGCTCGGGCCGATGTTGACGTTGGCGATGCCGCAGTCACTGCCTACCGCCGACATGAACTGCTCGGCTTCACGCACATCGGTAGTGAAGATGCACGACGACAGGCCTTGCGGCACGGCGTTATTCAAACGCAGGGCTTCGGCAAAGTCGCTGTAGCCGATCACATACAGAATGGGCGCGAAGGTTTCGGTGCACACCACGTCGCTTTGCTCGGGCATTTCCACAATCGCCGGCGACACGTAGTAGGCATTCGGGAATTTATCTTCCAGCTGACGCTTGCCGCCGAACACCTTGCCGCCTTCGCTCAAGGCCTGCTCCAGGGCGTCCTGCATGTTTTCGAAGCCGTGTTTGTCGATCAGCGGACCGATCAGGTTGCCTTCCAGCGGGTGGCCGATGCGCACCTTGGAATACGCCGCCTTGAGGCGGGTGACGATTTTTTCTTTGACCGACTCATGCGCGATCAGGCGGCGCAGGCTGGTGCAACGCTGGCCGGCGGTGCCGACGGCGCTGAACAGGATGGCGCGTACGGCCATGTCCAGGTCGGCGCTTGGGCCGAGGATCATTGCGTTGTTGCCGCCCAGCTCGAGAATGCTGCGGGCGAAGCGGGCGGCGACTTTGGGCGCCACTTCGCGGCCCATGCGGGTGCTGCCGGTGGCGCTGATCAGTGCCACGCGCGGGTCATCCACCAGCGCGGCGCCGGCGTCGCGGCCACCGATGATCACTTGGCTCAGGTACTCGGGCGCATCGGTGAATGTTTTCAGCACACGCTCGAACAGCGCCTGGCAAGCCAGCGCGGTGAGCGGGGTCTTTTCCGACGGTTTCCAGATCACGGCGTTGCCGCACACCAGCGCCAGCGTGGTGTTCCACGCCCATACGGCCACCGGGAAGTTAAAGGCGCTGATCACGCCGACCACGCCCAGCGGGTGCCAGGTTTCACGCATATGGTGGCCCGGGCGCTCAGAGGCGATGGTCAAGCCGTACAACTGGCGCGACAGGCCGACGGCGAAGTCGCAGATGTCGATCATTTCCTGCACTTCACCCAGGCCTTCCTGGGTGATCTTGCCGGCTTCCCAGGACACCAGCTCGCCCAGGTCTGCCTTGTATTCACGCAATACGTCGCCGAACTGGCGCACCAGCTCGCCACGGCGCGGTGCCGGCACCTTGCGCCAAGCCTCGAATGCATGCTCGGCGCGACTGACCTGTTGCTCCACCTCGGCGGCGCCTTCCCAGTGCACACTGCCGATACGGCTGCCGTCGATCGGCGAATGCACGGGTTGTTTTCCCGACTGGTACAGCGCCGGGTTCACCCCGAGACGATCAAGCAATGCGGCAACCATGGGTCACTCCTTCAATTCCAAACAGAAAATTCGCGCCGCCACAGACACGGCGATCCAGGCCTTATTTGTAGCTGGCCCAAGACTTGCCAACAAACGACGATTAGGCGAGATATCATTCCGTTTATTCATGCAAAGAATAAAAAGAGGCGCGCCGTGCTGAACAAAAGACATTTGCCCTCGATCACCGCCCTGCAGTGTTTCGAAGCCGCCACCCGCCACCTGAGCTTCACCCGCGCCGCCGAGGAACTGAACCTCACGCAAAGCGCAGTGAGCAAACAGGTCGCGCAGTTGGAAGAATTGCTGCAACACCTGCTGTTTCGCCGGGTGCGCCGCCGCTTGCAGATGACCCCGGCGGGTGATTTGTACTTGGTGGAAGTGCGAAAAATCCTCACGCAGGTGGAGATGTCCACCCATTACCTGCGCTCCTACGGCGGAGAGACCGAAGTGCTGCGGGTGTCCACGCCCTACACCTTCGGCGCGCGCTGGCTGGTGCCGCGCCTCAAAGGCTGGCGTTTACGCCATCCGCACATCCATTTGGACCTGTGCAACGAGCAGGAGCCGGACGAACTGCTGCAAGGCAAGGCCGACATGGCTTTTTACTTCGGCCAGGGCTCACGGCCCGGCACCGAGAGCCTGAAACTGTTCAGCGAAGCATTGGTGGCGGTGTGTGCGCCGGAAAGCCTCCCTGCGCAGCCGTTCACCGACCCCACGCAACTCAGCGACCTGGTACTGCTGCAGAACGCCTCGCGGCCCCAAGGCTGGCATGACTGGTTCGCCAGCCAGGGTTTCCACACCGAGCACAGCTACCACGGGCCGCGTTTCGACACCTTCTATATGTGCATTCGCGCGGCGCAAGTGGGCTGCGGCGTGGCCTTGCTGCCGCGCTTTCTGGTGGAAGAAGAATTGGCCGAGGGCAAGCTGGTGATTCCCTGGCAGCACGCATTGCCCAGCCAGGATGCGTATTACCTGGCGTATCCGGAGCATTCGGCGGAGGTGCCCAAGGTGCGCGATTTTGTGAAGTGGATGATGGAACAGGTAAAGCCTGTTTGAGGTGCGTCGCCTGCAATACCGCCTTCGCGAGCAAGCCCGCTCCCACACTTGGAATGCATTCCAAGTGTGGGAGCGGGCTTGCTCGCGAAGGCGCCAGTGGCCACAACAACAGTGCCAAGCTGAAAAAACACTGGCAAAACCCCACGGGTCTATGCGCCACTAGCGCCATTCCTTAATAGTGCGTAAAGGTCGGCGCCCATCGTCGACCCGTCTGGAGATTCCCGTTATGAGCGAGAGTGTGTTTGCCGATCGCATCGTGCAGAACTTGCTCGACACCGACTTCTACAAGCTGACCATGATGCAGGCGGTGCTGCACAACTACCCGAATGTGGAAGTTGAATGGGAGTTCCGTTGCCGCAACAGCGAAGACCTGCGCCCGTACCTGGCGGAAATCCGCTACCAGATCGAGCGCCTCGCCGAGCTGAGCCTGAGCCCGGATCAATTGGGCTTTCTGGAGCGCATCAGCTTCATGAAGCCGGACTTTTTGCGCTTCCTGGGGCTGTTCCGCTTCAACCTGCGCTATGTGCAAACCGGCATCGAAAACGGCGAGCTGTTTATCCGCCTGCGCGGGCCGTGGCTGCATGTGATCCTGTTTGAAGTACCGATGCTGGCCATCGTCAGCGAAGTGCGTAACCGCTACCGCTACCAGACCGTGATCCTCGAACAGGCCCGCGAGCAGCTGTACCGCAAATTCGACTGGCTGACCGCCAACGCCAGCAGCGACGAGCTGTCGGAACTGCAAGTGGCCGACTTCGGCACGCGCCGGCGCTTCTCGTACCGGGTGCAGGAAGAAGTGGTCAGCGTGCTCAAGCACGACTTCCCAGGCCGCTTCGTCGGCACCAGCAACGTGCACCTGGCCCGCGAATTCGACATGAAGCCGCTCGGCACCATGGCCCACGAATGGATCATGGCCCACCAGCAACTCGGGCCGCGCCTGATCGACAGCCAGATCGCCGCGCTCGACTGCTGGGTCCGCGAATACCGAGGCCTGCTGGGCATCGCGCTGACCGACTGCATCACCACCGATGCTTTCCTCGGCGACTTCGACTTGTACTTCGCCAAGCTGTTCGACGGCCTGCGCCACGATTCCGGTGACCCGGTGCAGTGGGCAGAAAAGGCCATCGCTCACTACCACAAGCTCGGCATCGAGCCGATGAGCAAGACGCTGGTGTTCTCTGACAGCCTGTCGCTGCCCAAGGCCCTGGAGATTTTCCGCGCGTTGCGCGGTCGCATTAATGTCAGCTTCGGCATCGGCACCAACCTGACCTGTGACATTCCAGGGGTTGAGCCGATGAGCATCGTGCTTAAAATGACGGCCTGCAATGGCCAGCCCGTCGCGAAAATCTCCGATGAAGCGGGCAAGACCCACTGCACCGATCCGAATTTCGTCGCCTATTTGCGTCACGTTTTCAAAGTACCTGCCCTTTCCAGCAAGGAGTGAATCATGCAAGCCGTACAGCGTGAGATTGCGCAGCAGCTCAAGGTCCAAGCCCCGTTCAAGGACCAGGCCGCCCTGGAGGCCGAAGTTGCCCGCCGCGTGACCTTTATCCAGGATTGCCTGCGCAATTCCGGGCTCAAGACCTTGGTGCTGGGCATCAGCGGTGGCGTCGACTCCCTGACCGCCGGCCTGCTGGCCCAACGTGCGATGCACGAACTGCGGGCCAGCAGCGGCGACGAGGCCTACCGTTTCATCGCCGTGCGCCTGCCTTACGAAACCCAGTTCGACGAGATCGACGCTCAGGCTTCGGTGGACTTCATCGAACCGGACGAGCGCCACACTGTGAACATCGGCCCGGCGGTCAAATCCCTGGCCAATGAAGTGGCGGCCTTTGAAGGCAAGGCGGCGGTGTCGCGTGATTTTGTACTGGGCAACACCAAGGCGCGCATGCGCATGGTGGCGCAGTACACCATCGCTGGCGCGGCCGGTGGCCTGGTGATCGGCACCGACCATGCGGCGGAAGCGGTCATGGGCTTTTTCACCAAGTTTGGTGATGGTGCCTGCGACCTGGCGCCATTGAGCGGGCTGGTGAAAAACCAGGTACGTGCGATTGCTCGGCACTTTGGTGCGCCGGAATCGCTGGTGGAGAAGATCCCGACGGCCGACCTCGAAGACTTGTCGCCAGGCAAGCCGGACGAAGCATCCCACGGCGTGACGTACGCCGAGATTGATGCCTTCCTGCACGGCGAGCCAGTGCGTGAAGAGGCGTTCAAGATCATTTGCGACACGTATCGCAAGACCGAGCACAAGCGGGTCATGCCATTCGCGCCGTGAGGTGAGCCAGATAGTTTTGTACTGATTGTTAGATCGCCTTCGCGAGCAAGCCCGCTCCCACATTTGAACGCATCCTCATGCTGGAACTCGATCAAGTGTGGGAGCGGGCTTGCTCGCGAAGAACGATAACGCGGTACTACAGACCGCCCACAAAAAAGCGCCCCGCAAGGCGCTTTTTTTTCGACCGGAATCGGCTTACTTGACGGTCACAGTGCCTTTCATCATCGAGATGTGGCCTGGGAACGAGCAGAAGAACGCGTAATCCGTACCGACGGCCAGTTTCGACACATCGAAGGTCACGGCGTCTTTCTCGCCAGCACCAATGATCTTGGTGTGGGCGATGATGCGGGTGTCGCCGTCTTTGAGGTAATTCTTTTCAATGCCGGCGGCCATGCCGTCGCTGGCGATGCCAGGCATGTCGGCGGCGGAGCTCAGCACCCAGTTATGGCCCATGACGTTCTTCGGCAAGCTGCCGGAGTGTTCCAGGTTTACGGTGAACGTCTTGCAGCTCTTGTCGATGGTGATTTCTTTGGTGTTGAAGGACATCTGGTCGGTGGAATCAACAGTGACCGCGCACTCTGCAGCAAGCAACTGGCCGCTCGCCAGTGTCAGCAGGGAAACAGCAACGATTTTGGCAAACATGTGAATCTCCATGGCAGGGTTTAAAAAACGCGTATTGCGACAAGGGTGCCTCAGGCAGGCCTGAATTCTTATGATCTGCATCAACAGATTGTATACAACTTTAGGCTATCAGACTGATCAACACAATCTACCAGCCAAAGTTCGACCACCTGCCTATGATCGGCTCATCCCCCTTGGAGCCCGCGCCATGCATCTGAATCAACTGTTCAACGGTCTGCTGGCCGCGTACGCCTGCGGTAAGTGAAGGCCAACCGCGCCGCTAAGCTGCTACCATAGCGACCCAAGGCAGCTGCGCGCCGCCACCCTCACCTTCGACCCTAGAGGATCGCCCATGGCCAAACCTAATTACTCCTTCGCCAAACGTCAGAGAGACTTGGCCAAGGAGCAGAAGAAAGAGGAAAAGCTGCAACGCAAGAAAGCCGCTGCAGATGAAGAAGCAAGTGCACTGAACCCGGATGCCGAAGGTGAAGTGGCAACCGACGAAACCGAGACACCGAAAGACCCGGCTGAATAAATTCTGTTGAGGTGAGCAGGCCTTCCCTGCTCGCCTCAATCCAATGCTATTGCAGCGGCATCACCGTCACCCGCACCTCCGGGTCATGGTTCCCTCCTCCCAGAATCACCCCCCGCAACGGCGACACATCCGAGAAATCCCGGCCCCAGGCCAAGGTGATGTGCTCCAGTGCCGGCTGCACATTGTTGGTCGGATCAAAATCTACCCAGCCCGACACCGGGCAAAACACCGAAACCCACGCGTGCGACGCATCGGCGCCGATCAGCCGTGGCTGGCCGGGCGGTGGCTGCGTAAGCAGATAGCCACTGATGTACCGCGCCGCCAGGCCACGCGAGCGCAGGCACGCGAGCATCAGGTGGGCGAAGTCCTGGCACACGCCGCGTCGGCGCTCCAGCACTTCCACCAGCGGCGTGGCGACCTGAGTGGCTTCGGCATCGAAGGTGAACTCGCTGAAAATCTTCTCCATCAACGCCTGCACGCCGAGCAGCAACGGCTCGCCGGGCGGAAAACAGCTTTCGGAAAACTCGACGAAGGTTTTTTTCAGGTGCACGTAGGGCGACTCGAAGCGATAGCGGCAGGCTTCGATCAGTTCGGCTGACAGCGGCTGGCTGCTGTAAGTCAGGCTGTCGCGGGTTTGATCCCAGGCCGGCGACTGCTGAAAATCCAGCGCAGGCCGCGCCAGCACTTCGACGGTCAGCCCTGCATTCACCAGCAGTTCATCATGGGGCCGTTCGAACGCCAGCCGGGTGATCGGGTTGCCGAACACGTCCAGCTCATCGCGCCGCGCCGTCGGCTCCGGGCTGATGTCCAGTTGCTGCGAACTGCAACGCTGCCACGCGCACGGCCGTGGCCACAAGTGCGCCAGCTGTTGCGCCAGCGACACCGGGCTGTCGTAGTGGTAGTGAGTATCGTGAAAAATCTGGTAGCGCGCACTCATCACACCGACACCGTCTGCTGGCTGACATCATCCACATGGGCAAAATGGCGCAACGCCAGGCGATCCGACACTTGCCCACTCTCATCGGCCACCGCTTGCAGCAGGTCAGCCAGGCCACCCAACGCGGCACGCACGCTGGACTCGCCGAACAGCGGGTTCTCCAGGCAACCCAGGTCAAAACGTGCCAGGCGCTCCACCAGCGGCGCCAGCCCGGTTTCTCGAGGCACACCGAAGTCATCGTTAAGACGACGTAACGTGCGGCTGACCAGTTTCAGCTGGAACAGCACCGCATGCGGGTTCTGCTCATCCAGCAACAACAGGTCAAGCACCGGGATCAGCTGCGGCACCGCCAGGTAGCGCGAGCGATAGGTGATGCTGCTGTTACCCAACTCCAGCAGCCACTCAAGCCCGGCCTGATCAAACACCGCCACGCCACGCAGGAACGCCGCCAGGCTGCTGCTCAGGAACTGCAGGCGCTCGATGCGCCGGCCCATCATCAAGAAGCGCCAGCCTTCATCACGGGTCATGTCATCCAGGGCAAAGCCGGACAGCGCCGCCAGGGACATCACCAGGCGGTTGAGGAAATCCAGCAGTTCGCCGAAGTCCGGGGTCTGGCTTTCCAGCTCCAGGGCTTCGCGCTGCAGCTCGACCAAGGCCTGCCAGTTTTCCCGCGACAGCTTGCCGCGCACCTGGGACGCCGCCCACTGCAGACGCTGCAGGTTGGCGCGCAGGCTCGATGGCCAGTCATCGCCAAGCAAGGCGGCAAGCAGCCGCTCGGGCAATTCCCCTTCTTCGGGCAGCAAGCGCAGGGTCTCGCCCAGCTCGACCGCCGCCTGCAAGGCCAGCGGATCGTCACCGTCCACATACCGCGCCAGCACAATCCGCAACCAGCGCGCACTGTCATCACACCGCTCGCAGTAACGGCCGAACCAAAACAGGTTTTCCACCACGCGTGACGGCAGGTAGGGGTCGCGGCGCACCAGATCGTGGGCGCCAATTGGCCGCTGCGCGCGCCACTGCTCGCTACCGGCAGCGCGTTCGCCCAGCACCCACGTGTCTTTGCTCGCGCCGCCGCGTTGCATCGATACCACCTCGGCGTCGGCCTCGGCCGCCACACGGGTGAGGCCGCCGGGCAGCACGCGATAACCTTCGTCGCTGGCCACCGCGTACACGCGCATGCCGATGGCGCGGTGCTGCAAATGGTCATCCACGGTATGCCACACCGGCGCCTGGGACAGTTGCGCCAACTCCTGGGCGACATACGCATAAGGCCGCGCACGCATACGTTCGGCCAGCGCCTGGCGTTGTTCGTCGTTCAAGTCGCGGCCAAATACCGGGGCGAAACTTTGCGATGGAAACGCCGGTTTGATCAGCAGCTCGGGCAGTTTCTCCAAGGCCTCAGCGAGCACCGGCGCCTCACCGCACCACCAGGTGGCGATGGACGGCAGGATCAATTCTTCGCCAAACAGGAACTGGTTGATCTTCGGCAAAAAGCCGAGCAAGCCCGGCGACTCCAGCACGCCGCTGCCCAGGGCATTGGCCACCAACACATTGCCTTGGCGCACGGCATCCAGCAGGCCGGGCACGCCCAGGGCAGAGTCGGTGCGCAGCTCCAGCGGGTCGCAGAAGTCGTCGTCCAGGCGACGCATGATCGCGTGCACCCGGCGCAGGCCGCTGAGGGTTTTCAGGAACACGGTGCTGTCGCGCACGGTGAGGTCGCCGCCTTCCACCAACGGGTAGCCGAGCTGTCGCGCCAGGTACAGGTGTTCGAAATAGCTCTCGTTGAAACGCCCCGGCGTGAGCAGCACGATCAGCGGTGATTGGTCGTCGCAGGAAGCCTGGCGGGCCAGGGTTTCCTGCAGCGTGCGGAAGAAACCGGTGAGGTGCTGAACCTGCAGGTCACGGTACAAATCCGGAAAGGCGCGGGACACGATGGTGCGGTTTTCCAACGCATAACCTGCGCCAGAAGGCGCCTGGGTACGGTCGGCGGTGACCCACCAGCGGCCATCCGGGGTGCGCGCCAGGTCCACGGCGTACAGGTGCAGAAAGGTACCGTCCGGCGGCTGGATGCCCTGGCACGGCCAGAGGAAGTTGTTATGCCCGAACACCAGCTCAGCCGGCAGCAGGCCTTCTTTGATCAGGCGCTGCGGGCCATACAGGTCGGCCAACACGGCATTGAGCAGGCGCGCACGCTGGGCGATACCGGCCGACAAGTGCCGCCATTCATCGGCGGCCAGTACATGCGGGAGCAGGTCCAGCTCCCATGGGCGATCGGCGCCCTTGGGGTCGGCGTAGACGTTGTAGGTCACGCCGTTTTCCTGGATCTGCCGGGTCAGCAGCGCCTGGCGCTGGGCCAGTTGCGCGGGCGTGCTGCGTTGCAGGTGATCAAGCAAGCGCTGCCAATGGGCACGCACCGCGCCACTGTCGTCCAGCAGTTCGTGGTAAGTGCCCGCGGTCAGCGGGTAGCGGTCGAGCAAGTCGGACATGGAACGCTCGGCAGAGGCAAGGGAAGTCAGGTTAACTCACATTCACTGCAATCTATTGTGGGAGCTGGCTTGCCTGCGATTGCGATTTCCAGCCACCTTATTGGCTGGTTGATATATCGCTATCGCAGGCAAGCCTGCTCCCACATTTAAATCGCATTCAGTCATTTTTATTGGGGAAACGCCGCAAATCCAGGGTCATCGGTAGTTCGTCATTGATAACCAAAGGAGGCACAGGCAACTTGCCAGGGCTATGCCCCAAGCGGAAAAACCGCGCCATACGCCGGCTCTCTGCCTCATTGGCGTTCACCGGCAAGCTGTCGTAATTGCGCCCGCCGGGATGGGCGACATGATACTGGCAGCCGCCCAGCGAGCGTTGCATCCAGGTGTCGAGCAGGTCGAACACCAGCGGCGCGTGCACCGCGATGGTCGGCTGCAGGCAGTTGGCCGGTTGCCAGGCGCGGTAGCGCACGCCGGCGACAAACTCACCCACGCGCCCGGTCGGCTGCAGGGGCACCGGAATGCCATTGCACGTCAGCAAATAGCGTTGTGGCGGCAGCCCGCTCAACTTCACCTGCAAGCGCTCAAGCGACGAATCCACATAACGCACCGTGCCGCCCACCGCGCCCTCCTCGCCCAGTACGTGCCAAGGCTCCAGAGCCTGGCGCAGTTCCAGTTCGATGCCGCTGACGGCGTAGTCGCCGACCTTGGGGAAACGAAACTCCAGGTGCGCGGCAAACCATTCGGCTCGCAGCGGGTAACCGGCGGCGTTCAGTTCGACGATCACGTCGGCGAAATCCTGCTCGATGAAGTGCGGTAACAGGAAGCGGTCATGCAGCTCGGTGCCCCAGCGCGCCAGTTTTGGCGGCGCGTACGGCTCACGCCAGAAACGCGCGACCAAGGCGCGCAGCAGCAATTGCTGGGTCAGGCTCATGCGCGCATGCGGCGGCATTTCAAATGCGCGCAGCTCCAGCAAACCCAGGCGGCCGGTGGCGCCGTCCGGTGAGTAGAGCTTGTCGATGCAGAACTCGGCGCGGTGGGTGTTGCCCGTCACGTCGATCAGCAGGTTGCGCAGCAGGCGGTCGACCAACCACGGCGGGCATTCTTCGCCGGGCTCGGGCATCTGCGCGAAGGCAATTTCGAGCTCGTACAGCGCGTCGTTTCGCGCCTCATCCACTCGGGGTGCCTGGGAGGTCGGGCCGATAAACAGCCCGGAAAACAGGTACGACAGCGACGGGTGGTTATGCCAGTAACTGATCAAACTGCGCAGCAAGTCCGGGCGGCGCAGGAACGGCGAATCCTTGGGCGTGGCGCCGCCGAGCACAAAGTGGTTACCACCGCCGGTGCCGGTGTGGCGACCGTCGATCATGAATTTCTCTGTGGTGAGGCGGGTTTGCCGCGCCTCTTCGTAGAGAAATTCGGTGCGCTCGACCAACTCGTCCCACGTGGCGGACGGCTGCACGTTGACCTCGATCACACCCGGGTCCGGCGTGACCCGGAAGTTGCTCAGGCGCGTGTCGAACGGCGGCTCGTAGCCTTCCAGCAACACCGGGCAATGCAGCTCCTCGGCGGTGGCTTCGATGGCGGCCACCAGTTCGAGGTAGTCCTCGACGCGCTCCAGCGGCGGCATAAACAGATACAGCCGCCCTTCGCGCGCTTCAGCGCACAAGGCAGTGCGGGTCAGCCAATCGGCGGACTCGTCCACCTTCGGCACGCGCTCATCGCTGGGCGCGGGTTCGCCGTGGCTTTGCAAGTGTGAAGCACTCGGCAGCGCCGGCTGATCCTGGTTCGGGTCGGTCGGATGCACAAACGGGTACTCCGCCGCCGTCACCCAAGGCTGCGAGGCCAACGGCAGGCGATAGCCCAGCGGCGAATCGCCCGGCACCAGGCGGCAGTGGTTGTCGCGCAGGTACCAGCGCCCACTCTGCCAGCGGTCATTGGCGGCCGTGCGCGCCAGCGGCAACACTTGGCCGATGACTTTATCCAGGCCCTGGCTGAAGACTTTGCGCAGGCGTTCGCGCTCCAGGTCGTCGCTCAGCCGTGGGTCTTGGGCGGTGACATTCTGCGGCAGCGCGCCTTCGCGCCACAGGTAATAGAAATTGTCTTCGTAGGCCGGAAACACGAAGCGCGCCGGCAACTTCAGGCGCTCGGCGACGCTGGCCAGGAAGCGTCCGGCCATCACGCCGTCGGCGCCGTAATCCTGCTGTTCATCGGCGATCAGCGCGCTGTTGTGCCAGATTGGCACGCCGTCGCGGCGCCAGTAACAATTGAGCGACCAGCGCGGCAGTTGCTCGCCGGGGTACCACTTGCCCTGGCCGAAGTGCACCAGCCCCGTGGGCGCGTAGTGTTTGCGCATGCGCTGGAACAACTCGGCAGACAGGCGACGCTTGTCCGGCCCCAGCGCAGCGGTGTTCCATTCGGCGCCATCGGGGTCGTCGATGGAGACAAAGGTCGGCTCGCCGCCCATGGTCAGGCGTACATCGTCCTTGAGCAGGTCGCCGTCGATCTGCCGGCCCAGCGCCTGGATCGCCAGCCACTGCTCTTCGGTGTAGGGCTTGGTAACCCGAGGCGCTTCCCAGATTCGTTCAACCGACATCTCGTGGGTAAATTCGCACTCGCAAGGCTCCACCAGCCCACTGATCGGCGCAGCGGACGACGGATCGGGACTACAGGCCAACGGGATATGACCTTCACCGGCGAACAACCCGGAGGTCGCATCCAGGCCGATCCAGCCGGCGCCGGGCAAATATACTTCGCACCAGGCGTGCAGGTCGGTGAAGTCGACGTCGGTGCCGGAAGGACCGTCGAGGGCTTTGACGTCGGCGGTCAGTTGGATCAGGTAGCCCGACACAAAACGCGCCGCCAACCCCAGATTGCGCAGCAACTGCACCAACAGCCAGGCCGAATCGCGGCAGGAGCCAGAAGCGTTTTGCAGGGTGAACTCCGGGGTTTGCACACCCGGCTCCATGCGGATCAGGTAGCCGATATCAGCCGCCAGGCGCTGGTTGAGGCCGACCAGAAAGTCCACGGCCGGCAAGGGCGTGCGGTCGATGCCGGCCAGGTAGGCGGCAAACTTCGGCGTCAGCGGCAGGGTTTCCAGGTACGGCGCCAGCTCGCGCTGCTCATCGGCGGCGTAGCTGAAAGGGATCTTTTCGGCGTAGGGCTCAAGGAAAAAGTCGAACGGATTGAATACCGCCATCTCAGCGACAAGGTCGACTTCAATGCGCAGCTGGTCAGTCTTTTCCGGGAACACCAGGCGCGCCAGGTAATTGCCCTGAGGGTCCTGCTGCCAATTGATGAAGTGCTGCTCGGGCAGCACTTTGAGTGCGTAGGACAAAATCCGCGTGCGGCTATGGGCAGCCGGGCGCAAACGCACGATCTGTGGGCCGAGTTCGACAGCGCGGTCGTAGCGGTAATGCGTAACGTGGTGCAACGCGACATGAATCGACACGGCGGCCTCCTGCGAGCCAGGGCATGGACACAAAGCGCGCAAGACTTATGCCAGAGCGGCCGTCATTGCGCTTTATCGTAAGACCCGCTGCAGTACAGCACCAAAACGGCGCCGTCGTCAGTGCGATGGTGCATACGCTGCACATCTTTGTGGCGTGTGCGCGCGATTGGGGTGGTGAATCTACCCAGTCAAGCAGCCTTGGACGCGTTGCGCAGGCGCCGTACCTCAACCAATTTCCTGACCATCGCCCGATAGCCCTTGCTGTTGATCAGCAACAACCCGAGCAATGGCCAGAACAGGCTTTCACTGTAGATAAACCAGTGAGGGTGAAACTGCAGCGTCGGCAGCACCACCAGCAGGCACACCACAAAAAAGCCGACCATGCCCCACACCGCCCAGGCGTGCCCGCGCACGACCAGGAAGTTGCTGTTGACCACGAACAAGGCCGCGAAGATCACCACGAACCACGAGACGGTGGCATTGGTGGCCATGGGCACGTCGGCAAAATAGGTGGCGGCCGCCAGGGAAATTGCGCCGGAACCGCCCAGGCAACCGGCGAGAATCACGCCGATGAACGAGGGAAAATGTTCCAGCAAAAAGGGTTTCAATGACGGGACGCCACTCATTATTCAAGCTCCTCGTACAACCCTATCGCCAAGGTTTTGAGCTGTTTGGGGTTGTCCGAGCGCGCCAGCCCCCAGACGCTCAGCCCTGCACTGAAAGCATCGCCGAGCTGGACGATGGTGGCGTGCTTGAGCTGCGTGTGGGTAAAGCGCTTGGGCAAATCGCCGCGCAATTGCAGCAGCTTGCGCATCTTGGTCGACATCTGTGGGTCGGCGATTTTCAGCAGCTCTTTTGTCAGCTTTTCCCGCTCCTGACCGTTCAGGCCTTTGAGCACTTGCCGCAGGGTTTTGCCGGTGGATGCACGGGCCACATTGACCAATTTGACCGTGGTCAGCGCAGACGCACCCACGCCCACCAAGGCAGCGCCATCCATGATCTTGGTAGCGGTCTGGTACCACTCCTCGCTGTCCAGATAATCATTCATGCCCGGGTTGACGATTTCATTGCGGGTGCGAAAAGCGCCCATCAGGCAGGACGCCGTACTGGCGGTGGCGCTGGTATAGCCAATGACGGTGATGACCGAGCTGGCACCACCGCTGAACGGCACCGCGATGGTGCCGCTTAACATCACCAGCCAACCCAGCACCGCGCCGCCGCAGGACAAGGTGGTGTTGAAGGCTTCGCTGATCAACCGCGACTCGCGCGCGTTATTCATCACTTGGTCAGCAAACTGCGCTGGCGCGACGTATTTCTGCGCCTCACGCACAATGATGCGCTTGGGCTGAATGCTGCAGATGGGCTTGAACTCACGCAGGGTGACGACATTGAAGTCGGCGTCGATATACACCACGCCTGCACCAACGATGTTGGGGTCGGCGTCGATGGCAGCAAATATCCGCGGCAGGTTGAGTTCGCTTTCGATGCGCTGGCGCGCCATGAATTGCGAGCGGTTGGAGTCCATGCCGATACCGGCCAGGGGGTTGCCCATGGGGGGTGATCTTCCTTGAAATGGGTGATGACTGAACTGACGCCTTCGCGAGCAAGCCCGCTCCCACATTTTTCCGAGTTCCAGCATGAGAATGCGCTCGAATGTGGGAGCGCGAAGGCGATTCAATGCGCGCCACCTTAACAAACACACTACCCACCGACTAGAAAGCAAAACGCCAGCACGAGGCTGGCGTTTTGCATATTCAAGCTGCGATCAACGCGGCACGACCGGCTTGCGCGCAGGCTTGCCGCCTTTGCCCTTGGCCGCGTCGGCGCGTTCCTTGGCCGCCTGCTTGTTGCGCGCCATGGCCGCCGCCTTGGCTTGTTCGCGCTTGTCCCACGGGTTGCTGCCGTCGCTGCCACGTGGCGGCAGGCCGGTGTGCTGGGTGAGGATCCTGGTGGTGGTTTCCTTGGCGACCTTGTGGCTGCCGGCCGGCGTCGAGTTCTTGCGACGCGCGCTCTGGTAGCTGTCGGTGGCCGGCTGGTGCAGCGGGATCAACTGGTCCTTGCCCGGCCCGATCAGGTCGGCACGGCCCATGCGGGTCAGCGCTTCACGCAGCATTGGCCAGCCCTTCGGATCGTGATAGCGCAAGAAGGCCTTGTGCAGACGGCGCTGCTCCTCGCTCTTGACGATGGTCACCGCGTCGCTCTTGTAGGTGACCTTGCGCAGCGGGTTCTTGCCCGAGTGGTACATCGCGGTGGCGGTGGCCATTGGCGAGGGGTAGAACGCCTGCACCTGGTCGGCGCGGAAGCCGTTGCCCTTGAGCCACAGGGCCAGGTTCATCATGTCTTCATCGGTGGTGCCCGGGTGGGCCGCGATGAAGTAAGGAATCAGGTACTGCTCCTTGCCCGCTTCCTTGGTGTACTTCTCGAACATGCGCTTGAACTTGTCATAGCTGCCAATGCCCGGCTTCATCATCTGGTTGAGCGGACCTTCCTCGGTGTGTTCCGGGGCGATCTTGAGGTAGCCACCGACGTGGTGGGTCACCAGCTCTTTGACGTATTCCGGCGACTCGACCGCGAGGTCGTAGCGCAGGCCGGAAGCAATCAGAATCTTCTTCACACCCGGCAACGCACGGGCGCTGCGGTACAGCTGGATCAACGAGGAGTGGTCGGTGTTCAGGTTCGGGCAGATGCCAGGGAACACACACGATGGCTTACGGCACGCGGATTCGATTTCCGGGCTCTTGCAGGCGATGCGGTACATGTTCGCGGTCGGGCCGCCGAGGTCGGAGATCACCCCGGTGAAGCCTGGCACTTTGTCGCGGATCTCTTCGATCTCGCGAATGATCGACTCTTCGGAACGGTTCTGGATGATGCGGCCTTCATGCTCGGTGATCGAGCAGAAGGTGCAGCCGCCGAAGCAGCCACGCATGATGTTCACCGAGAAGCGAATCATGTCGTAGGCCGGGATCTTTTCCTTGCCGTACACCGGGTGCGGAACACGTGCGTAAGGCATGCCAAACACGTAGTCCATTTCTTCGGTGGTCATCGGAATGGGCGGCGGGTTGAACCACACGTCCACTTCGCCATGCTTCTGCACCAGGGCGCGGGCGTTGCCTGGGTTGGTTTCCAGGTGCAACACGCGGTTGGCGTGGGCATAGAGCACCGCGTCACCACGGACTTTTTCTACCGATGGCAGGCGGATCACGGTCTTGTCGCGGGTCATGCGCGGGCTGGCCAGGATCTGCACGACCTTGGCTTCTTCCGGATCATCCTGCGGGCCTTTTTCCTGCTCGATGGCGCAGGCCTGGGTGTCCTGGGTGTTCACGTACGGGTTGATGATCTTGTCGACCTTGCCCGGACGGTCGATACGCGTGGAGTCCACCTCGTACCAGCCTTCCGGCGTGTCACGGCGAATGAACGCGGTGCCGCGCACGTCGGTGATGTCTTCGATCTTGTGGCCCCACGACAGGCGCTGGGCAACCTCGACAATCGCGCGCTCGGCGTTGCCGTACAGCAGGATGTCGGCGGCGGCGTCGATCAGGATCGAGTTGCGCACGCGGTCCTGCCAGTAATCGTAGTGGGCGATGCGGCGCAGGGAGGCTTCGATGCCGCCGAGCACGATCGGCACGTTCTTGTAGGCTTCCTTGCAACGCTGGCTGTACACCAGGCTCGCGCGGTCCGGGCGTTTGCCGGCCATGCCGCCTGGGGTGTAGGCGTCGTCGGAGCGGATTTTCTTGTCGGCGGTGTAGCGGTTGATCATCGAGTCCATGTTGCCGGCCGCGACGCCGAAGAACAGGTTCGGCTCGCCGAGCTTCATGAAGTCGTCTTTGGACTGCCAGTTCGGCTGGGCAATGATCCCGACGCGGAAGCCCTGAGACTCCAGCAGCCGGCCGATGATGGCCATGCCGAACGACGGGTGATCCACGTACGCATCACCGGTGACGATGATGATGTCGCAGGAATCCCAGCCAAGCTGATCCATCTCCTCCCTGCTCATCGGCAGGAATGGCGCAGGACCGAAACATTCGGCCCAGTACTTGGGATAGTCAAATAACGGCTTGGCTGTTTGCATGACGGTGACCGGTGTTGAGATGAAAAATCGCGGGCGCGGAATATAGCACAAATTTTGACCAATTCCGACGGTAATGGTCGGAATTGTGGTGACGCTATCGCGGGCAAGCTCACCCCCACATTTGAAGGTGTTCACCGTTCAAGTGTGGGAGCGGGCTTGCCCGTGATGAGGCCTCTACAGGCGCGGGAGAATTATTCGTCGTCGTCGAAGTTGTAACTGCCCGGCGCGAGGTTCTCGAAGCGCGTGTACTTACCGATGAACGCCAGGCGGATAAAGCCGATCGGCCCGTTCCGCTGCTTGCCGATGATGATCTCGGCAATGCCTTTATGCTCCGTTTCGGGGTGGTACACCTCGTCCCGGTACACAAACATGATCACGTCAGCATCCTGCTCGATCGCTCCGGATTCGCGCAGGTCGGAGTTCACCGGGCGCTTGTTGGGACGTTGTTCCAGGGAACGGTTGAGCTGCGACAGCGCCACCACCGGGCAGTTGAATTCCTTGGCCAGGGCTTTGAGGGACCGGGAGATTTCGGAAATTTCGTTGGTCCGGTTGTCGCCACTGGAACCCGGGATCTGCATGAGCTGCAGGTAGTCGATCATGATCAGGGCAATGTCGCCGTGCTCACGCACCAGGCGGCGAGTACGCGCACGCATCTCCGAGGGGCTGATACCCGCAGTGTCATCGATGAACAGCTTGCGGTCATTGAGCAGGTTGACCGCCGAGGTCAGGCGCGGCCAATCGTCGTCTTCCAGGCGACCGGCACGTACTTTGGTCTGGTCGATCCGCCCGAGCGATGAAAGCATACGCATGATCAGCGATTCGCCTGGCATCTCGAGGGAGTACACCAGTACGGTCTTGTCGCTGCGCAGCACGGCGTTTTCCACCAGGTTCATCGCAAAGGTGGTTTTACCCATGGATGGACGGCCGGCGACGATGATCAAGTCGGACGGCTGCAGGCCGCTGGTCTTCTCGTCGAGGTCGGTGTAGCCGGTGGAAATACCGGTGATGGCGTTGTCGGTATTGAACAGCGTGTCGATACGGTCGATGGCCTTGGTCAACAGGTCGTTGACGCTGACCGGGCCGCCGGTTTTAGGCCGCGCCTCGGCGATCTGGAAGATCTGGCGCTCGGCTTCGTCGAGGATCTCGGCGGCAGTGCGGCCTTCGGGGTTGAAGGCGCTGTCGGCGATTTCGGTGCTGATGCCGATCAACTGGCGCAGGGTGGCGCGCTCGCGAACGATCTGGGCGTACGCCTTGATGTTGGCGACGGACGGCGTGTTTTTCGCCAGTTCGCCCAGGTAACCCAGGCCGCCGACTTGAGAGGTCTGGCCTTCCTTGTCCAGCTGCTCGGCCAGGGTCACCACGTCGATCGGTGAGTTCTGGTCGGCCAGCTTGGCGATGGCGCGGAAGATCAGCCGGTGGTCATGGCGATAGAAATCACCGTCCGAGACTTGATCCAGCACGCGTTCCCAGGCGTTGTTGTCCAGCATCAAGCCACCGAGCACGGCCTGTTCGGCCTCGATGGAATGCGGCGGCACCTTCAGGGCAGCGGTTTGCAGATCGTATTGCTCAGGAGCTGAAATATCGTTCATGGCCACTTGGAATTAGGGGATTGTAGAAAAACAAAAGGCACGACCTGTAAACAGGATCGTGCCCGATGTTAACTGGCTGACACGCTAGGTGCCAGTCAGTTAGGTGCTGCTTAAGCTGCTACCACGACAACGCGTACGGTGGCTTCAACTTCGGCGTGCAGGTGCACGGCTACGTCGAATTCGCCTACGTTGCGGATGGTGCCGTTCGGCAGACGAACTTCGCTCTTCTGCACTTCAACGCCGGAGGCGGTCAGTGCATCAGCGATGTCGTGGGTGCCGATCGAACCGAACAGCTTGCCTTCGTCACCGGCGGTGGCAGTGATAGTCACTTCCAGCTCAGCCAGTTGGGCAGCGCGAGTTTCGGCCGAAGCTTTTTTGTCTGCTGCTGCTTTTTCCAGCTCAGCACGACGCTCTTCAAACGCAGCCAGGTTGGCAGCGGTTGCAGCGGTGGCTTTGCCGTATGGCAGCAGGTAGTTACGACCGTAGCCGGCCTTAACGTTCACTTTGTCGCCCAGGTTGCCCAGGTTGGCGACTTTTTCCAGAAGGATCAGTTGCATGTGAAAATCCTCTAACTTTTAACCTTCACCGTTCGCGTTATCAGCGTCTTTCGACGCCAGACGACCGCGAAAATCAATCAGGCCGTCGACAATGGCCAAAACCACGAGTAACGGATAGATCAGCTGCATGAACAGCAACAGCGTCACGTACAACCCCACCAGCCAAAACTTGGCCAGGCGCTTTCGCGCAACCAACCCATGAATCAGGGCCAGCCCGGCAAACACCAGCGGTACGCTGCAAATCGGCGCCAGCAAGGCTATCTGTGGACCGAAGTTCGGCCCGACAACCATGCACGCCAGCAACAACATCGCCGGTCCCGCGGGAATTCTGATACTGCGAAACTCGCGACCAAAACCACCCGGGTTGTACAACAACGCCTGCCAATAACGCCCAAGAATCAGGCTCAGCACGCTGACGACCTGCAACAATGCCGCAATCAGGCCGGTCAGGACCGGAGCAATCAGTGACACAAACCGCGCTCGCTCATCTACCGACAAATGCTGGTAGAGATCCCCGAGGGCCAACGGCAGGATCTTGACGATTTCCTGCGACAGCGCCTCGATTTGCGGGCGGAAAGCCGCGCCAAGCATCACTGAGTACACCAACCCCAATGCCACGCTGACCAGCAGCGTGCGGACCCAGGACTCACTTGCGCGTAAAACCAACGCAAGGCTCGATGACCCCAGCAGTACCAGAAGTACGCGTGGATCACCCATTTGCAGCCACCAGATCAAGGCCGGCAACAAACCCAGGGCAAGAACGCCAAGGGCGTCCTTCAAACCGCGCCGCAGCAGCACAAGGCAACCGGCGGCAGCACCCAACCAATAAAGCAGCGGCAATGCCGCACATCCAGCCACTACCAGAGTGGCCTGCACGCGACCGCGCATGATGAACTCAGCTAAGGCGCGCATGCATTCAATCCCTTACTACTTGTCGACTGCCCGGTCTCAGCGGCCGTGGCTGTCGGTGTAGGCCAGCAGGGCCAGGAAGCGGGCGCGCTTGATAGCGGTGGCCAGCTGACGCTGATAACGTGCTTTGGTACCGGTGATACGGCTTGGAACGATTTTGCCGGTCTCGGATACGTAAGCTTTCAGAGTGTTGAGATCTTTGTAATCGATCTCTTTCACGTCTTCAGCGGTGAAGCGGCAGAATTTACGACGACGGAAGAAACGTGCCATTTGATAGGCTCCTTAAAAGGTCCGTGGATTACTCGTCAGCGTTATCGCTGTTGTCGCTGTCATCACTATCAGCGCTTTCGGCGCCTTCGTGCTCAGGACGGTCGCGACGCTCACGGCGCTCACTGCGGTTTTCTTCAGCCTTGAGCATCTCGGATTGGCCGGTAACGGCTTCTTCGCGACGGATGACCAGGTTACGGATCACTGCATCGTTGTAGCGGAAGTTGTCTTCCAGCTCGGCCAGGGCCTTGCCAGTGCACTCAACGTTCAGCATCACGTAGTGAGCCTTGTGAACATTGTTGATTGCGTAGGCCAGTTGACGACGGCCCCAATCTTCCAGACGGTGGATTTTGCCGCCGTCTTCTTCGATCAGCTTGGTGTAACGCTCAACCATGCCGCCGACTTGCTCGCTTTGATCCGGGTGGACCAAAAAGATGATTTCGTAATGACGCATGAATGCTCCTTACGGGTTGTAGCCTGCCGCTCAAAAACGGTCAGACAAGGAGTGAATGACACTTATGGATCTTGCCGCAGGGAGGCACATAGATGCCTGCCAGGAAGGCAAGGGGCGCAATTGTAGAGAACGGGGAGAAACGGCGCAAGGTGATTGGTGATTATTTGAACAACACGCAATCCAGGCAAACCCAAAGCAACTGCGGGAGCTGGCTTGACTGCGATGACAATGGCTCAGGCAGCATCTGTGCTGACTGACACACCGTCATCGCGGGCAAGCCCGGCTCCCACAGGGTCTTGCGTCGCTCTCAAGCCTTATTTCTTGGCTTTAGCCTTGGCGCCACGCTGGCGCTGGGCTTCGAACAGGCAGACGCCCGTTGCGACTGAAACGTTGAGGCTGCTGACGCTACCGGCCATCGGCAGGTGCACCAGGTAGTCGCAATGCTCACGGGTCAGGCGACGCATGCCTTTGCCTTCGGCGCCCATGATCAGGATGGTCGGGCCGGTAAGGTCCTGGTCGTAAATGCTGACCTCAGCCTCGCCTGCCGTGCCCACGACCCACAAGCCGCGCTGCTGGAGTTTCTCCAGTGTGCGCGCCAGGTTGGTCACGGCCACCAGCGGAATCACTTCCGCCGCGCCGCAGGCCACTTTACGCACGACCGGCGTCAGGGTGGCCGACTTGTCTTTGGGCACGATCACCGCCAACGCGCCGGCAGCATCCGCCGAACGCAGGCAGGCGCCAAGGTTGTGCGGGTCGGTCACGCCGTCCAGCACCAGCAGCAGCGGTGCACCTTCGGTACGGTCGAGCAGCTCGTCGAGCATCGCCTCGCCCCAAACCTGGCTCGGACTGACGTCCGCCACCACGCCTTGGTGAACGCCTTCTACCCACACGTCCATTTCACGACGCTCGGCCTGGCCGATGGCAACTTTATTCTGGGTCGCCAGCTCGACCAGCGCTTGCACGCGCGGCTCGCTGCGACCTTCGGCCAACCACACCTGCTTGACGCGCTTAGGGTGATGACGCAGCAGTGCTTCTACGGCGTGCACGCCGTAGATTTTTTCCAGACTCATGACTTGGCCTTAGGTTTGCGCGACCCGCCGCTTTTCGCGGGGGCCGAACCCGCTTTGGGCGGGCCTTTACGATGTTTGCTCGGCTTGCTCGACGGTTTTTCCGCCTCGCGGGACTTTCCCCCAGACGCCGCTTTACCACCGCTTTTGGCTTCGTTGAGCAACTGCTGCTTCAACTCGCGGCTCTTGCGCAGCTCGGCATTTTTGGCCGCAGCATCGCTAGGGCGGTAGGCTTCGGGGGCCTTGTCCTTGGCAGACGAACGACGAGCAGGTTTGGCTGACGCAGGCTCGGCGACCGCTGCTTTAGCAGGAGCACCTTTGCCTTTGCTGGCCGGCGCAGTCGTCTCGGCGCCACGCTTTTTACGGCCAGCCGGCTCGGCTGGTTTATCAGGCATGCCGAAGTCGATCTTGCGCTCGTCGAGGTCGACGCGCATGACCTGCACTTCCACCGTGTCGCCCAAACGGAAGCTGCGACCGGTGCGCTCGCCCGCCAGGCGGTGATGCACAGGGTCGAAGTGGTAATAGTCGCCCGGCAACGCGGTAACGTGCACCAAGCCTTCGACGTAGATGTCGGTCAGCTCGACGAACAGGCCAAAGCCGGTCACGGCGGTGATCACACCCGGGAACGATTCGCCCACACGGTCCTTCATGAACTCGCACTTGAGCCAGTTCACTACGTCGCGGGTGGCCTCGTCGGCACGGCGCTCGCTCATGGAGCACTGCTCGCCCAACTGTTCCAGGGCCGCTTCGTCGTACGGATAAATCCGTGCTTTGGGAATGGTCATGGCACCGGCGCGCTTGACGTGCGGGGTGTTCTGCTTGGAATGGATCACGCTGCGGATCGCGCGGTGCGTGAGCAGGTCCGGGTAACGGCGAATCGGCGAGGTGAAGTGGGTGTACGCCTCGTAATTCAGGCCGAAGTGGCCCTGGTTATCCGCGCTGTACACCGCCTGGCTCAGGGAGCGCAGCATCACGGTCTGGATCACGTGGTAATCCGGACGGTCCTTGATACTTGCCAGCAGTGCCTGGTAGTCCTTCGGCGTCGGGCCGTCCTTGCCTTTGTGCAGGGACAGGCCGAGCTCACCGAGGAACGCGCGCAGCTTCTCCAGACGCTCCGGCGGCGGGCCGTCGTGCACGCGGTACAGTGCAGGAATCTCGTGCTTTTTCAGGAATTCGGCAGTGGCCACGTTGGCGGCCAGCATGCATTCCTCGATCAGCTTGTGAGCATCGTTGCGCGTGGTCGGGGTGATCGCCGCGATTTTGCGCTCGGAGCCGAAGACAATCCGGGTTTCCTGGGTTTCAAAATCGATCGCGCCACGCACATGGCGAGCGCCCAGCAACACCTTGTACAGCGAATACAGCTGCTTGAGGTGCGGCACGACATGGCCGTACTCACCGCGCAAGGCTTTGGCTTCGCTGGTTTTCGGCTGTTCCAGAATGGTGCTGACCTTGTTGTAGGTCAGGCGCGCCTGGGAGTGAATCACCGCCTCGTAGAACTGGTAGTCAGTCATTTCGCCGGTTTTCGAGATAGTCATCTCGCACACCATGGCCAAACGGTCGACTTTCGGGTTCAGCGAGCACAGGCCGTTGGACAGCTGCTCAGGCAGCATCGGGATCACGCGCTCCGGGAAGTAAACGGAGTTGCCGCGCACCTGGGCTTCGTTATCCAGGGCCGAACCGATCTTCACGTAGCTGGACACGTCGGCAATCGCGACGAACAGCTTCCAGCCACCGGAGAACAGGCGCAGCTTGCCAGGCTTGGCTTCGCAGTAAACCGCATCGTCGAAGTCGCGGGCATCTTCGCCGTCAATGGTGACGAACGGCAGATGGCGCAGGTCGATGCGTTTTTCTTTGTCTTTTTCTTCGACTTCCGGCTTGAGCTTGGCGGCTTCTTTGAGCACAGCCTCTGGCCAGACGTGAGGGATATCGTAGGTGCGCAATGCAACGTCGATTTCCATGCCCGGCGCCATGTAGTTGCCGACCACTTCAACGATGTCGCCCTGCGGCTGGAAGCGCGCAGTTGGCCAGTGAGTGATTTTCACCTCGACGAACTGACCGACTTTGGCAGCGCCATTGCGGCCCGGGGTGATCAGCACTTCCTGCTGGACCTTTGGGTTATCCGGCACGACAAAGCCGATGCCGCCTTCTTCGAAGTAACGGCCGACGATGGACTCGTGGGCACGCGACACCACTTCGACGATCACGCCTTCACGGCGACCGCGACGGTCGAGGCCGGAAACGCGCGCCAGGGCACGGTCGCCATCGAACACCAGACGCATTTGCGCAGGGCTCATGAACAGGTCGTCACTGCCGTCGTCCGGGATCAGGAAGCCGAAGCCGTCACGGTGGCCGGCGATGCGGCCAAGGATCAGGTCGAGCTTGTCCACAGGCGCGTAAGTGCCTCGGCGGGTGTAGATCAGTTGGGCATCGCGCTCCATGGCACGCAAACGGCGGCGCAGGGCTTCGAGCTGGTCTTCGGTGGTCAGACCGAATTCTTCAACCAACTGCTCGCGGCTAGCAGGCGAACCACGATCGGCGAGATGCGCCAGGATCAGTTCGCGGCTAGGAATAGGGTTTTCATATTTTTCCGCTTCACGAGCGGCCTCGGGATCGAGGGACTGCCAATCGGCCATTAGAGAGTTTTCACCTTGTCTATATGCGGGTTAGTTTGGCATACGCGTATTGAAACGGGAAATTTCAGGCATCAACAAGCGTTTTAAAGGCCTTTGTCGCCGTCAGAACGCACCTTGCACGACCTTTGGCGAAATTTTCCAGGATTTTTTCATAGCGGGGCTTTACAGCTCAAAATCGTCTCCGTATAGTGCGCGCCATCGACGACGGCAACGTTGTTGATGCTGCCCAGGTGGTGAAATTGGTAGACACGCCAGCTTCAGGTGCTGGTGATCGCAAGGTCGTGGAAGTTCGAGTCTTCTCCTGGGCACCAATTTCAAACTCAAGGTTCTGCCTCGAGTCTCCCAAAAACCCGCGAAAGCGGGTTTTTGCGTTTCAGGTCTTTGATTTTTAACGAGAATCTCGATTTATATTTTTGAATCAGGGGTTTACAGATCAAAAAGCCCTCCGTATAGTTCGCTCCATCAACGGCGCAAGCGTTGTTGATAAGCCCAGGTGGTGAAATTGGTAGACACGCCAGCTTCAGGTGCTGGTGATCGCAAGGTCGTGGAAGTTCGAGTCTTCTCCTGGGCACCAAATTCAGATCAAACCCGCGAAAGCGGGTTTTTTCGTTTCCGGTGTTTGAAAACCTGCCTGGCGATTTCCCCCGCTTGTCCGCACTTGAGAAGTTTTATCGTTTATCCTTGTAAGAATTTGTTGCACTCAAGTGAGGAAAACCCCGGATGATGATCCGCGATACCCGTCTCAAGACATCCCTTCTGCGTGGCCTGACCATCACTCTGCTCGGCCTGACCCTGCTCTCGCCCGCTGCCTATTCTGCCGACAAGGTTGCACTGACCTTGTACAACGGCCAACACAAGGAGGTCGGCGATGAACTCGCCAAAGCCTTCGAAGCCAAGACCGGCATTCACGTCAACGTGCGCAAAGGCAGCAGCAACCAGCTGGCCAGCCAGGTCGTCGAAGAAGGCGACCGCTCCCCTGCCGACGTGATCTACACCGAAGAATCGCCGCCACTGAACAAGCTTGGCGAACAGGGCCTGCTGGCCAAGATCGATGCCAGTACGCTCGACGTATTGCCCAAGGATTATGTCGGCAGCAACGGCGACTGGATGGGCGTCACCGCACGCACCCGTGTCGTGGCGTTCAACCTAAAGCTGATCGCCGAAAAAGACCTGCCCAAGTCGGTGCTGGATTTCGCCGGCCCCGAGTGGCAAGGCAAAGTCGGCTTCGTACCCACCAGCGGCGCGTTCCAGGAACAAGCTGTGGCGATCATCAAGCTGCACGGCCGAGAAGCCGCTGAAGAATGGCTGACCGGCTTGCGCGCCTTCGGCAAGGTCTACAGCAACAACATGGTCGCCCTCAAGGCTGTGGAAAACGGCGAAGTCGCCACCGTGCTGGTGAACAACTACTACTGGTTTGCCCTGAAGAAAGAAAAAACCAACCTGGATTCCCAACTCCACTACTTTACCGATGGCGACGCCGGTGGCCTGATCACTGTGTCTTCCGCCGCCGCGCTGAAATCCAGCAAGCACCCCAAGGAAGCCCAACAGTTGCTCGCCTTCATGGCCAGCGAAGAAGGCCAGCGTGTGATCACCAACACCTCGGCCGAATACCCGCTGCGCAAGGGCATGGAATCCAACCGTGGCCTTAAGCCTTTCAGCGAGCTGCAACCGCCGAAAGTCACCCCTGCGGACCTTGGCAACGCCGAAGAAGCCCTGGACCTGGAACGTGACGTTGGCTTGAACTGATGAACCCATCGCTACCCGCCCCCGCCTTGCGCGGGGGTTTCAGCCCGCGACGCAAGCGCCCGTCGATCTGGCTGCTGATTCCCGTCCTATTCCTGGTTGGCCTGAGCCTGTTGCCGTTGGTGTATGTCGGCACAAAGGCCTGGCAGGCGGGCTGGGCACAAGCGATGCATCTGTTATGGCGCCCCTATGTGTTCGGGCTGCTGCGCAACACCCTGGCGCTGATGATCGGCGTGACGGTGGCCTGCGGCGTGATCGGCCTGTCGCTGGCCTGGCTACTGGAACGCAGCAACCTGCCGGGCCGACGCATCTGGGGCGTGATCCTGTGCCTGCCGTTTGCAGTGCCGGCGTTTGTCAGCAGCTTTACCTGGGTCTCGCTGAGCGCCAACTTCGAAGGGCTGGGCGGGGCGATCCTGGTGATGACCCTGTCCAAATACCCGCTGGTGTTTCTGCCGGTGGCGGCGACGCTGCGCAATCTTGATCCCTCTCTGGAAGAATCAGCCCGCACCCTGGGGCTGAATCGCTGGGGCGTGTTTTTGCGTGTCACCCTGCCCTTGCTGTGGCCATCGCTATTGGCCGGGGCACTGTTAATTGCGCTGCACATGCTGGTGGAATTCGGCGCGCTGTCGATCATCGGCCTGCAAACCTTTACCACCGCGATCTACCAACAGTTCGAGCTGGAGTTCAGCAATGCGAATGCCGCGATGCTCTCGGCAGTGTTGCTGGTGATGTGCCTGACGCTGCTGTGGCTGGAACTGCGCGTGCGCGGCAAGGGCCGGCACGTGCGCATCGGCCAGGGCGCGGCGCGGCATGCCGAACCAGTGAAGCTGGGCAAGTGGGCGCCACTGGGCCAGCTGTATTGCCTGGCGCTGGCGATCATTGGCAGCGGCATTCCACTGGGAATGCTCGGGTACTGGCTGGCGGTGGGCTCATCGGCAGCCTTCCCCGTGGCCCAGATTGGCGAAGCATTGCTGTCCTCCCTTGCGCTGTCGCTGGGCGGCGCCGCGCTTTGCCTGGTGCTGGCCGTGCCAGTGGGGCTGCTGGTGGTGCGCTACAAAGGCCAATTGGCGATCTGGGCCGAGCGCCTGCCCTACCTGCTGCATGCCCTGCCCGGCTTGGTGATTGCATTGACGCTGGTGTATTTCGCACTGCATTACGTGCCGGTGCTGTACCAGACTTCCGCGCTGCTTTTGATTGCCTATGCATTGCTGTTTTTGCCACTGGCACAGGCGCCGATCCGCACGGCTTTGAACAAGGCGGCGCCGCAACTGGAAGAGGCAGCGCGCACGCTGGGCGCCTCGTCGTTCAGCGCGTTTTGCCGGGTGACCTTGCCGATTATTTTCCCGGCATTGGGCGCGGCATTTGCGCTGGTGTTTCTGGATGCGATGAAGGAATTGACCGCGACGCTGCTGCTCAGTCCGACGGGGTTGAACACCCTGGCGACAGCCGTGTGGGCGCACACCTCGAATGTGGAGTTCGCGGCGGCGGCGCCCTATGCGGCGTTGTTGATTCTGGTGTCGGGGTTGCCGGTGTATCTGCTCACGACTCGGATGTATCTGAGCCGCTGAAATAGCTTTCGCGAGCTAGCCCGCTCCCACACTTGAAACGCATTCCATGTGGGAGCGGGCTTGCTCGCGAAAGGGCCCTCCCAGGCGACATCAAGCCCTGAACTGCCCCAGGCTCGCCTTCAACTGCGCCGCCAACCCATCCAGCACCTTGCCACTGGCGGTAGTCTCAACCACCGCCTGCGCAGCACGCTCGGCCTGGGCATGAATCACCTCGACCCGCCCACGCACCGCGTGCGCACCCTGCGCCTGATGCTCAGCCGCGCGCGTCGCCAACCCAATCGCTGCGTGCACCTGCTCCACCGAAGCCTGCACCGTCTGCTGCAAGCGCACGCTGTCGCGCAGCACCAGCAAACCTTCATTGGCCTGACGCCCGGCCTTGCCGATGGTTTCTACCGCCTCGCGCGCGCCTTGCTGCAATGCCACGATGTGCGCCTGGATATCCCCGGTTGAGCTTTGGGTTTTACTCGCCAGCGCCCGCACCTCATCCGCGACCACCGCAAAACCACGCCCGGTCTCACCGGCACGCGCAGCTTCGATGGCGGCGTTGAGCGCCAATAGGTTGGTCTGCTCGGCAATGCCGTGAATCACCGTGAGCACCACTTCAATCTGCTCGCTTTGCTGGGCCAGCCGCTCAATGACCTGGGAGCCGGCTTGCACCTGCCCGGCCAACGCTTCGATCAGGCTGCCGACTTCCGCCGACGTTCGCGAGTTTTCGTCTGTGGCCTGACGAATATCCACCACCTGCTGCAACGCCGCCTGCATCGCATGGCTTTCGGCCTGGGCCTCATCGGCCATTTGCGACAGTGCCCGCAAGCTCTCCGCCACTTCATCGCGCTGCAAACCGGCCGCCGCATCGGCGCCGGCATTGCGCAACGTCATCGCGCCGATTTCCACGCCGGTGCGCTGAGCCACATCGCCGGCCTCGCGCACGATGGGCTGCAACTTATCCACAAAGCGATTGACCGCCGAAGCCATGTCGCCGATCTCGTCCTTGCTACTGATTTGCACGCGCTTGGTGAGGTCGCCCTCGCCCGCCGCCAAGTCATCCATCGCCGCAATCAGCAGCTTCAGACGATTGACCACGCGACGCCCAAGCACAATAGCGATCAGCAGCAACACGCCGAACCCCACAATCGCCAGCCCCATGCCGATGCGCCAACGCAAGGTGCCTGCAGCCTCCTGCACGGCGCTGGTGGTGTTGGCGGTCATTTGCGTGGCGGTGGCTTGCGCCGATTGCAGGCGCGCGCCCATGGCAGCTGCGCTGTCTGCGGCAGCGCCCTTGAGGCTGTCGCCCACCAGTTGATCACTGCTGGCGATCAGTGCGGCAAAACGTTTGTCCAGCGCTGCCAGGTCGGTCTCCACCGCCGCGGTCGACACCCCCATGCGGACCTTGCCAATCTCTACGCCATTGGGGCTGATCGACGCTTCGACGTAGAACACGGAAGGGTCGTTTTTCGCCGCGTCCAGGACCTTATCCAGCGCACGGTCGCCCTGACCTTTTGCCAGTAACGCCTGGTTGATCGGGTTGTCACGGTTCAGATAACGGGTCAGATGCTCGCCGGCCGCATCGTCGTAGACCACGAACAGCACGTTGGGATTGCGCTGAGCGCGACGGGCAAACTCCGACAGCGTCGGCACGTCGCTGTCCCACATGGCGCGCGGCGCCACCGAGGCCAGCAGTTGCGCCATGTCGTTGGCCGAGTCTTGCAGGTCTTTTTCCAGGGTCGCACGCAGTTGCTTCTGCTCATCCTGCAAGCGCGTGGATAGCCCCGCCGTCAGACGCTGGCGCGTGCTCGAAGACAGACTGTCCAGACTGGAGGTGACTTCCTTGCCGGCTTGCGCCAGCTCGCCGGACAGTTTCTGGCTGTCGATACCCAGGCGGTTGCCCAGATCAGCTTCCAATGCAGTGACCGTGCTCCGCGTCAGAGCGACAGCGACCAGCACTTGCACCAAAAGAGCGATACCAAGGGTAACGAACACCGGCCGCAACAACCGGCTTTGTAACAATGAGAGAACGGCAGACACTGGGAATCCCTCCACCACGGGTGCCATTAATTTGATAGCACCGCGAAAGAAAGAACCATAGCAAGGGTCGTGCCGTTTACCAGACAGATACGACAAAGGGCTCCCGAAGGAGCCCTTTGCTTTTTACATCAACAGCTTATTAAGCGAACGGGTGACGCAGAACGATGGTCTCGTTACGGTCCGGGCCCGTCGAAATAATGTCGATTGGCGCGCCGATCAGCTCTTCAACGCGCTTGATGTAAGCACGAGCGTTGGCTGGCAGCTCTTCGAGGGTTTTGGCACCCACGGTGGACTCGGTCCAACCCGGCACTTCTTCGTACACAGGCTGCAGGCCCACGTAGCTGTCAGCGTCGGTCGGCGCAACGTCCTTACCGTCGGCATCTTTGTAGCCGATGCAGATGTTGATGGTTTCCAGACCGTCGAGCACGTCCAGCTTGGTCAGGCAGATGCCCGAGATGCTGTTCACATCGATAGCGCGACGCAGGATAACCGCGTCGAACCAGCCGCAACGACGAGCACGGCCGGTGGTGGCGCCAAACTCATGACCTTGCTTGGCCAGGTGCGCGCCGACTTCGTCGAACAGCTCAGTCGGGAACGGGCCCGAACCTACGCGCGTGGTGTAAGCCTTGGTGATACCCAGGATGTAGTCCAGGAACATCGGGCCGACACCCGAACCGGTAGCAACGCCGCCAGCGGTGGTGTTGGAGCTGGTCACGTACGGGTAGGTGCCGTGGTCGATGTCGAGCAACGAACCTTGGGCGCCTTCGAACATGATGTCTTTGCCGGCACGGCGCAGGTCGTGCAGCTCAGCCGTCACGTCGAGCATCAGCGGCTTCAGCAGCTCGGCGTATTCCTTGCACTCGGCCAGGGTCTTTTCGAATTCAATGGCCGGCTCTTTGTAGTAACCAACGAGCATGAAGTTGTGGTAATCCACCAGTTCACGCAGCTTGTCTTCAAAGCGCGGCATGTTGAGCAGGTCGCCCACACGCAGGCCACGACGTGCAACCTTGTCTTCGTAGGCTGGGCCGATGCCGCGACCGGTAGTACCGATCTTCAGCTCGCCACGGGCCTTTTCACGGGCCTGGTCCAGCGCAACGTGGAAGGACAGGATCAGCGGGCAGGACGGGCTGATACGCAGGCGCTCGCGCACCGGTACACCCTTCTCTTCCAGCTTGGTGATCTCGCGCAGCAGGGCGTCAGGTGCAACCACCACGCCGTTGCCGATCAGGCACTGTACGCCTTCGCGCAATACGCCCGACGGGATCAGGTGCAAGACGGTTTTTTCGCCATCGATGACCAGGGTGTGGCCAGCGTTGTGGCCACCTTGGTAGCGCACTACGGCGGCAGCATGTTCGGTCAGCAGATCAACGATCTTGCCTTTGCCCTCATCACCCCATTGGGTGCCCAGGACTACGACATTCTTACCCATAACACTTGTCCTCATTCGCGCAAACTTGGTGCCGGCGATGGCCGGCAGGAAAACTCAAGAAGCCAGTGGCGATACTTGCCAAAGCCCGTTCTGCAGAATCAATTGCCGGTCGCAGTCCGCTTCACGGGCGGCGGCCAATGGCTGCCCAGGCAAAGCCTGGACGACACGCTGACCCTCACTGCGCAACTGGCAAACCTGCTGCCAGAGTGCTGCGTCCGTGCTGTCGGGCATCCAGACGCCACCAGACGGCAGCTCGACCTCAGCACGCCCCAGGGTCACCAGGGTTTTCAAATCAGTGGAAAAGCCGGTCGCCGGACGGGCGCGACCGAAGTCGGCGCCGATGTCGTCATAGCGACCGCCTTGGGCGATGGCCTGGCCAACACCCGGTACAAACACGGCAAACACCACACCGGTGTGGTAGTGGTAGCCGCGCAACTCGCCCAGGTCAAAATACAGCGGCAGTTGCGGGAAGCGCGCCGACAAACGCTCGGCAATCGCCAGCACGTCATCGAGCGCCGCCAATACGAGCGCCGGCGCATTGGCCAGGCGCTCGCGCGCAGCCACCAGCACTTCACGACCACCGCACAGATCAACCAACGCGCGCAGCATGCCGGCGAGGTCTGCAGGTACACCCTCGGTAAGGGCGATCACTTCATCGATTGCCTTGCGTTGCAGAGCATCGAACAACTGCTGCTCAACTTCACCAGACAAGCCGGCCGCGCGGGCCAAGCCACGGTATATACCAACGTGGCCCAGGTCCATGTGCACATCCGGCACGTCAGCCAGTTGCAGCATGGCCAACAT